>CAYOPQ010000038.1:0-17325 GCA_964405895.1 uncultured Bacteroides sp.
CGGAATGCCTGCTATTGTTAATTCTTTTATTGAAAATAAAAATTACAGCGGCACATTGAAAATGCAGCAGCAAATACTTTATGATTACGAAGAAGATATTACGAAGTATGCAAAAGGCCTTGATAAGGGAAAGATTCTTAATGTATATAGAAAAATACCCGTTTTTCTTGGCAAAGATAATAAAAAGTTCCAAATATCTAAGGTTGCACATGGTGCAAGAAGCCGAGAATATGTGGGCGTTGTTGAATGGCTTAGTAATGCAGGAATTATTAATGTATGCTATTGTATGGAACAACCCGAATTGCCAATAAAAGGAAACTATAATCCCGATAACTATAAAATATATTTTGCTGATACAGGGCTGCTTGTCGGTTCGCTTGATGATGAAGTTCAAGAAGATTTGAGAAATAATAAAAATTTCAACACATATAAAGGCGCTATATATGAAAATGTAGTTGCAGATATGCTTGTAAAACAAGGATATAATGTGTATTTTTATAAAAACAGCCGCTGCACAATAGAAATGGATTTCTTTGTAAGAGATGCAAATTCGCTTGTGCCTGTTGAAGTTAAAGCGAATGACGGTGCAACAGTTTCATTAAATAATCTTATAAATAAGGATACTTATTCAGATATAAAATACGGAATCAAATTGTGTAATAAAAATATCGGATTCAACGGCAAATTTTACACTTTTCCATATTTCTTAACATTCCTGCTTAAAAGATATTTAACTGAAAAAGGCAGATAAAAGGTGCTGAATGTCAACCAAAGGGTGCCTATAAGGGATATACAAAAAGAGCAGTTTCTCGGCTTTGAGAAATTGCTCTTTTTGTTTCATTCGCTAAATATCTTAATGAAGATATGCCGTTATTCTGTTCTGTTGCAGCGGACGGCTACGCGGCTCTTGCCGCCGTAGGTGCAGGTGAAGAGCGTGAGGTCATAGCCGCTGTCTGTCATTTCCTCCACGGCTGTAGAGCTCAGCGTTTCCACCAGAGCCACCTCGTATGCGGTTGTAACGCCGTCCATATCCGTGAAATACACCGTATCGCCAGCCTCAAGGCTCTTGATGTTCCAAAAGTGGCGCGTGTAGTTGTGCGCCGCGATGACAAGATCATCCGTTTTGGTTGAGCCGCGTTCGCTCCCGACGGCGCGTACCGCTCCCCGAGCCGCGTAAAGGGCAATAAAAATATTTCTTTGAGGGCATAAAAAAACAAACAGGCTTATAACCTGTCTGTTTTTTGCGTTTTCCGTTTTATTGACTGTCAGTCCCCGTAAAAATATCTGTTTGCAAGGTCTTTACCGCCCGACGCGGCAACAACGCCGTTTTCAATGACAAAGCATCTGTCGCACAGCGCCTCGGCGCAGCGCATATCATGCGTTACCGTTATCATTGTATTGCCGGATTCATCATGGAGCCTGTTGAGTATATCTATCATATCTCTCAAGCCGTTGTAATCCTGCCCCACCGTCGGCTCGTCAAGCAGCAATAGTTTCGGCTTTGCGGCGGCAACGGCGGCTATGGATACCCGGCGCTTCTGCCCCTCGGAAAGCGAATGCGGGTGCCTGTCTGCCAGGTGATTTATGCCGAAAAGCTCCATGATCTCGCGCGCATAAGCCTCGGATTCTGCGCCGAAAGCAATCTCCTGAAGCACCGTTGGCATGAACAGCTGATAATTCGGATTCTGATACACGACCCCTACATTTTTAAACCATTTTTTACCCGCCCTTGCTTTTCGCGACGGCTTGCCGGATATATTCCATGCGATATTGCCGGACGAGGGCTTGTAAAGGCGCGCAAGCAAGCGCAGAAGCGTGGTTTTGCCGCAGCCGTTTTCGCCGAGCAGCAATATTCTTTCTCCTTTGTTTACACAAAAATCAATTTCCTTTAAAATTTGCCTGCCCTTTACGGAAAAGGATACGGAGGACAGCGTAAGTGCAGTTTCCGCACGCGGCGCGCGGGTGCTGGAATCCCTGATGTTTTCCGCCTGTGCAATCAGGTATTCGCGCCTGTTTTCCACTTTTTTTATTTTGCCGCCCTTTATGCTCCAAACCGCATCCACATAGGGCATGACCATATCAAGCCTATGCTCAACAACAAGTACGGCACAGCCCGCCGAAGCCAGCTTTTTAAGCGCGCCCATAAGGAAACGGGCGCCTGCTTTGTCCAGGTTCGCAAGCGGTTCGTCAAGCACAAGGATCCTTTGCCCCGTTGCAAGCGTGGAGGCAGTTATAAGCCTTTGCTTCTGCCCGCCGGAAAGCGTTCTTGTTTTCCACTGCGGCTCAAGCTTCATCACAGCGCACGCGCTTTCTATACTCTGCGCCGCCGCTTCCTTTGAAAAGCCGAAATTTTCACAGCCGAAGGCAATCTCGTCCTCAACAATCTGGTTTATGATCTGCGCGTCTGCATTCTGCAAAACAACGCCGACCTCCCGGCAAACCTCGCTCATTTTCTTTGCAAGCACAGAGCTGCCGTTCACAAGCACATCGCCGTCTAAATCGCCGGGAGTGATATTGGGAATGATGCCCGATATGAGGGAGAGCACCGTGCTTTTTCCCTCTCCCGAATACCCCGAAAGCAGCGCGATTTCGCCGTAGTCAACATACATATCGCAGTTTTGCAGAACGGGCGTTTCGGCGCCCTCATAAGTGAACGACACATTTTTTAGTTCAACAGCTCTCATACAATCACCGCCGCGACCGCGCCGCCTGCCAGAAGCGCAAGAAAAAGAATGTCCCTGACTCCGAGCACTGCGGTTTTATATACCGAATGCTCCCCGCCGGCTGAAAACCCGCGTGTTTCAACGGAAAGCGCAAGTGTATCGGATATATTGACGATCCGCATAATAAGCGGTATCAAAAACGCCCTGTAAAAGATCTGAGGGCTCAGGAGGCTGCCGGCGCCGCGTGTTTTCATTGCCTCGCGCACCTTTTTTACCTCGTCGCCTAAAAGCGGGAAGAAATTCAAGGTGATCATCATGCCGAGTATAAGCATACGCGGCAGCTTTAGGGCAGACATATTGCGAACAAGCAGAACGGGCGGCATAGCCATACCCGGTATAACAGCGGCGCAAACCGCAAAAATTCTGTTTACTGCGGCAAGCGCGGAATTTGCGTCCTTTGAAACGGCATATGTGATGCCTGCAAAAACGGCGCACATCACCGCCGCGACGGGCAGTACGGCAAGGCAGGCGCGCCAATAGCCGTAAACAAGCAGCAGGAGCCATGCGCCGCAAAGGAAGAAAATACCACTTTCACTTTTCGCCGTGATAAGCCCGAAAACAAGGATAAGCACAGACGAGGCAAGACTGATTACGGGGTAGACCGGCTTTTTTGCAGCTAATTTTTCACTCATTTTTTAATTGCTCCGGATTTTTTAAGCTCTCTTGATATTTTGATTCCTATAAGCGCGCCGAGCGCCGAAAGCGCGATGACCGCCGCGCTCATTCCCACCGTAACCCACGGCGCTTTTGCTGCGACCGCGACCATTGCCTCTCTGCCGAAAAGCAGGTTATATACATAATTGAACGGAAGAGAGAGCGGATTGTAAAGCACCGCCGCAAAAAAGACCGCGCCGTCTTTTTTGAACCCTTTAAAAATCAGATAAACAAGTATCTCAAGCAGGAACCCGATAAAAATGTTTGAAAAGAACATTGCCGGCGCCATAAGCAGCTGGAACAGCCCCGTCAAAAGCGACATTATGAACAGCGAGCCGGTTTTGCGGACCTTCATAAGGCCTATTGAAAAGAATACGGAAATCTGAAGCGCTGTAACGACCTGAGCGATTCCGAATACCACGGTTTGCAGGCTTGAAACAAGCGGCATAACGGCGCAGGTGCAAAGCGTTGCGGCGGATATGATCGCCAGGAACACGATGTCTTTAACTTTAAAAGGCTCAAATATTTTATGTTTTGTTTTCATTCTTTTTCTCCAATCGTCTTTTTTCCTTTTTGGTTTCAACCAAATGGCTTACAGCCATAGCAGGATGATAAAACAGCATGCGCGGCCCGGAAAAGCGCATAACAGCGCGTATTTTCTCCCGCATTTCGGGTTTGTAGCAGTGAACGCGGCAGTTGGCGCAGAAGTTTTTTGTTTCCATAAAAGGGCATTTATCGCTGCGCAGCCTTGCATATTCGTCAAGCGCGCTGCACTCCGGGCACAGCGCTCCCTTTGTTTTATGGTTTTTTTTGCAATAAAGCGCAATCATTTCGGAAACGGTTTCCTTTTCACGCTCGCGTTTTTTATTTATATCTGTCTTTTTCAGCTTATTCTACCTCTTTCAACCGAATAGACCCTATCCGCGATCTTCATTGTTGACTGCCTGTGAGAAACAAGCAAAACCGTTTTTTCCTCTCTTTCGCTTGCAAGCGCTTTAAGTATGACGGCTTCATTCAGACTGTCCAGATTACTTGTGGGCTCATCAAGCAGCATAAACGGGGCGTCATGCAGAAAAGCACGCGCAAGACCGAGCCTTTGGCGTTCGCCGCCGGAAAGCGTGTCGCCGAGCTCGCCTACCGGAGTATCATAGCGCTGCGGCAGACTCATGATGAAATCATGGACGGAAGCTTTTTTACAAGCTTTGATGATTTCTTCGTCCGTTGCGTTCAGCTTTGCTATAAGCAGGTTGTTTTTAATGCTGTCGTGAAACAGGTGCGTATCCTGCGTTACAAGGCTTTCGTTATCCCGAAGGCTTGAAGTATTGATTTGATTTACCGGAACGCCGGAAACGGTGACGCTCCCTTTTTGAACATCCCAGAATCTCATAAAAAGCTTTAAAAGCGTGGATTTGCCGCTGCCGCTTCTGCCTGCTATGCCGATAACACGCCCCTTTGGAATTTCAGCCGTTATATCGGTAAGGACCTCCTCGCCGCCGTAGGAGAAGCTTACGCTTTGGGCTTCGGCGCCGCTGAATGTGATATCTTTGCCGTTTGTTATATCCTCGGTCACAGGCGATTCCTCAAGTATATCCATCACTCTGTTTCCGGCGGCAAAAGTGTTTTGAAGCGTACTGCCGAGTTCGGCAAGCGCGGAAACGGGACCAAACGAGCTCATCAGCGCTACAGTGGGCATAACGACCCCGGTAAAATCTATCATTTCTTTTTGATAAAGCAGTACGCTTACAAAAAGCATAAGCAGGTCAAAAAAGAGTATTACCGTATTCGTTGCCGCACCGTTTCTCCCGGAGGTGCGTTTCATTTTCTTTTCATCCTCAGAAAGCGCGTCTGTTTTTTCATTCATATCATCAAGCCGCTTTCTGCCCGCCGAATACTGAATAATCTCCGAAAGACCGCGCAGGCTCTCAAGCACAAACGAGCTGAGCTCGCCGGAACGCGTCCTGAATCTTATACCGTCGTCTCCGCTTGATTTGGAAGTTGCAAGCGGAATAACGATGCCTACGATGATATAAGCCGCAAGCGCAATGAAAAATAAAATCATATGATAGCTTCCTATAAAAATACACATGATCACGGTGAACAGCAGCGCGATCGCACACGGGGATATCGTATGGGCGTAAAAGACCTCAAGGAGTTCTATGTCAGAGGTGATAACCGAAATCAAATCTCCCTTGTCCCTGCCCTCAAGCTTTGCGGGGCAAAGGCGGCGCAGCGCGCGGAACACCTTATCCCTGAGCAGCGCAAGCAACTTGAAAGCTATAAAATGATTACAGGCCTGTTCCGCATATCTCAGAATACCGCGGAACAATGCGAAAACAAGGACCGCGGCAAACATGAGCCCTACCGAAAAGCCGAAATCAAAGCCGACCGCGGTCAAAACGGCGCATACCCCCGTTACGGTTATGAAGCAGGCGAAGAGGTTGCCCGCAACACCCATTATAACGGCAAGTGCCATATAGCCGCTCAGCGGCTTTACCAGCCCTATAAGTTTAGACATCACCTTAAAGCCGCTTCGTTTATTCATTCTCCGCACCTCCCGTGTACTGCTCAAGCTCAAACTGTGCGCTGCAAAGAGCGGCAAAAATGCCGTCTTTTTCCGTCAGCCCGCGATAGCTTCCGCTTTCGGCAAGCCTGCCCTTTTGGAGCACATAGATATGAGCAGCTTTTTCCGTGTTTGCAAGCCTGTGTGAAATCAGGATAACGCATTTGCTTGCAGAAAGCTTGTAGATCTGCTCCATAATATCGTTTTCGGACTCAACATCTATATTTGAGGTTGCCTCGTCAAAAATATATACGGCGCTGTTGTGAAGCAGCGCGCGGGCGAGCGCAAGCCGCTGGCGTTGGCCGCCCGAAAAATTTGCGGCGTTTTCCGAAAGCAGGGTATCAAGACCGTTTTGGGATTTTAAAAACCCATTCAGTTTCACCTCGGCAAGCGCCTGCCACAGGTCGCTGTCGGATGCGCCAGAGTTGCCCATGAGCAGGTTATCGCGCACGGTGCCTTTAAAAAGATAGCTGCCGGAGCCTATATAAGTAACGCTTTGCATAAGGCTTCCGTCTGAAATATCCGAAAGCTCTGTATTGCCTATTTTAACAGAGCCCTTGTACTGCCTGTTTCTGCCGGTAAGTATTCCGGCAACGGTTGATTTTCCGCAGCCGCTCTCGCCGGCTATACATACTAAGCCCTGCCGCGGAAAGCGCATATTTACCGATGACAGCACTTCTCTTTCGCCATCATACGAAAAGCTCACATTCTCAAAAGCAATATCGCAGCCTGCCTGAAAATCCAAGCTCCCGTGCTCCGGAACAGGCAGGTCAAGCAGAGCGAATATCTTATCGCTTGCCGCCATTCCGTTCATTGCAATATGAAAGAAAGAACCGAGCCGGCGCATGGGAATAAAGAAATCGGCTGCAATAAGTATTATAAACAACGCATCGGATAAAGCTATTTTTCCGGCTGTAAGCTGCGTTACGGCAAGAATAACGCCGAGCGCAGCGCCGCCGTAGGCAACCAGATCCATTATAGTTATGGAATTCAGCTGCATCGTGAGCACCTTCATGGTTATCTTTCTGAATTTTTCGGATTGTTCATTCATTTCTTCGTTTTTAAATCCGTCGGATTCATATATTTTCAGCGTGGTGAGTCCCTGAAGGTTTTCAAGAAAAGTATCGCCGAGCGCCGTGTATTGCCCCCAGTATTTTGAAAGCAGCTTTTTTGCCCATGTCTGCACCGCCGCTATTGCAATAGGTATAAGCGGCACGCATACCAGAAGAACAATTGCGGACGGAATATTTATAAAACACAGGACGGCGAACAGCGTAAGCGGAGCAAGCATGGCATAAAAGAACTGCGGCAGATAAGCTCCAAAATATGTATCAAGCTGATCGACCCCTTCAACCGCCACCTGAACGATCTCAGAGGTCTTTACCTGCTCGTTGTACGAGGGACCGAGCGCAAGCATTTTTTCATAAATACTGCGGCGCAGTGTTTTCTTTACGGATTTTGAAGAAGAAAAGCTCATTTTGCTTGCCGTAACCGTGCATATATACCGCAGAACAACTGCAAACAGTGCGACAGCGGCAGTGATTATAATATCCTGTTCTGACGCGCCGCCTGAAAAAATCTTGCCGAAAAGATTTGTGATCGCAAGCAGCATTGCAATATTTGCCGCCAATGAAAACCACTGAAATAAAACATTCCCTGCAACATATTTTTTACTTTCCTTCAAAAGCCCTATAAGGCGTTTGTTTATCATCATGATTTATCTTTTCCTCTCTAAAATATAACATGATTATTACCAAAACTTATAAAGTGTTTTCGCTTTTATATCCGTCTTATTCAGCGGTTCATAGGATTATCGTAAAAAGAACGGTTGCTTCCGTGCCGCTTGCGTTTTCGTTGGTATACTGTATCTTTAAGTAGATACTGCCGTGAAGAACGCTGCAATTTTTTGTTCCCAGCCTTATAAAGCTGAACGGCGACGCGGGAAAGGAATATACATTTCCGTTTTTCTCCGACCTTATAAGCTCTCCGTTTTCAGCATAGTACAGCGCTTTTATATATGCTTCGGAACCGTTTGGGTCAGTGGTTGCTCTGAGAAGAAATACGGAGTTTTTACCGTTTGCCCGTAATGTGCATAATCTGTCAAAGCAGCCGTTCAGATTTGAAATATTGCTCATGTTTTCCGTGCTTTCCGAGTAAATAACAAACGGTATATCATAAGAGCCGTCTGCAAGCTGTCTGCAAAAAAGCTCGCCGCTGAAACGCTTTTTTTCGCCTAAGCTATATTTGAGTCTTCGCCGTTCTTCGGCTTTTTTTGCAGCTTTGATGGATTCGTCGGAGCCGTAAATCGCCCAATAAACAGCGTCAAGATGAGCAGTCTCCGCGCTTTCTCCCTCGTGCATAAGATAGCTTGCGGCAATATTTATGCGTTCCTCATATTTTTTCGCGGTAAGCAAACCGTGATAAGTCAGTAAAGGCAAGCGCTGATTTTTTCTGTCAACAAGACCTTCCTTTTCCATTGCCGCCAGCGCGCGCGTTATCGTGTATTTCGGGAGACCTAGCGTTTTTGAAATTCCCGTAACACTTTTTGCACTGTTGTTATCGGCAAGCAGGCAAAGCAGAACTCTCAACCGCAAAACGGATGATGATTTATTCATATACGGCATATCCCCCTTTTTAGTTAGGTATACCTAACTTCCGGTCGAAAAAAAGAGCAACTAAGATATAATTCCATTGCCTGAGAAAACACTATAACAGATAACGGCACATTTGTCAAATAAAATATACCAAGAAAAATACATTAATCCACATTTTTATTACGGCGGCATTTATTTGATTTTTATAATTTTTTCTCTGCTTGATTCCGTTTTTTGTGCAAGTATACAAAAGAGAGTTGATTTGTTGCAGTTCTGCCGATTATTAGTAATTTATTTTTAATAAGGTGTGTTGCGCCTGTGCAACAAAAAGAGTATTGAAAAACCCGTTTTCGTATACTATACTTTTTTTGTTCCGGGATTTCCTTATGCTCGGAAGTATTTTTTCAGCATGAGTTAGGCATAACTAACTGACAATATTAAAAATTAAGAAATTTGAGGTGATAATATTGAAACCGCTAAAAAAAGCTTCATGTATTATATTTGCCTTGATGCTTGCTGCTCTGCTGCCGTTCAGCGCGTACGCGTCTGATATAGACAGCCTTAGTCAAGGCAGCTACACGGTTACGGCAACATTAAGCTGCTATATAAACGCCATGGGAGGCATCGAATTCGGCGGACCGCTCCTCACGGGAACGACGCTTATCGTAAGCGAAGACGGCAGCAAAAATCTTAAATTGAATTTTACCAAAAGCAGCGTCACGATATACAGTATTACCTGTGATACCTTTGTTGACGCTAATCCGTCCTCAACAGGTTCCGAACGCGGCGTTAAGAACGGAACTATCGGTTACTATGATAAAAGCGGCAATCTTCAGACGAGCGGCGTCACTTACACACTGAGCGACGATACCGCGCTGAATTCCAGGGACGAGGCGGTCAATTATGTTGATTCCGTCACTTTCCCCCTTGACAGGATTTCAGATACATATAACCTTTCAATATATATAAACAGCAATGTCATGGGCGTTCAGTTCTGCAATGAAAACAGCAGCGCGACGGAGGCTACATATTCGGCAACACTTACTGTTGATTGGGACAGCGTATCGGCTTCCGGAAGTTCCGGCTCAGGAAGCTCCGGTACAAGCACTTCCTCATCGGGCTCCTCAAGCTCGGGCAACTCCTCAAGCAGTTCGGATTCGGGCACTTCGTCGTCAGGCGCAGCCGAATCAGGCTCCGCCGGTGAAACCGCAGCTGTGGATTCAGATGACAGCGATACCCAGACAAATGAAACGGTTGTTGACGAGGATGGGCTGAGCATCCATTATGCGGACGGCGACTCCGATTTAACTTCGCAAAGCGATTCCGATGCCGCCTTTTATGTTTATCTAAATATGCCGGCTCTTATCGGACTTGCCGTTTTCGGCGGGGTTTTGATTGTTATAGGCACCGTTCTTTTGATAATTGTAAAAAACCATCATAAAAAGCTATCGGGTAAGGAGAAATTGTTAAATGAGCAGATCGCTTAAAAAATTATTGTGCTTTGCATGCACAGCCGTTATTTTGTTTTCCTTTTCAGGCTGTGTTGACCAGAGCGGCACAGAGGAAAATGCCGTTTCCGGTGAATCTATGGCAATCGCCACCACCTCCGTTGCAATATGTGAAATTCTTGACGCTCTAGATTACGATAATGTCATCGGCGTTCCCGAAACGGAAAGCGAGCTTCCCGAACGGTACAGCGGAGCAACAACCATCGGCGCTTCGATGACCCCGGATTATGAAATTCTGAAGAGCCTTGCGCCGGATCTGGTGCTTTCGCCGCAAACGCTTGAAAGCACCCTCGCAGAGGATTATTCCGCGGCAGGTATCAATTCTGCATTTCTTGATTTGAGCAGCATTGAAGGCATGTACAAGGCAATCACATCGTTGGGAGAGCTCATCGGCAGGGAAACAGAGGCACAGGCTTTGGTTGACGAATATAACGCGTATATGGAAAATTACGCTTCCGATTCCGGCGAAACCGTAAGCATAATGCTCCTTATGACATTTCCAGACGGCTTTTACCTTGTGTCAACCGAAAATTCATATGTGGGCAATCTTATAAAGCTCGCGGGCGGAACAAATGTTTACGACAGTAATACGGACGGTGATGAAAACGGCTTTGTTTCCATAAACCCGGAGGATATGATTCAAAGAAATCCGGATAAGATCCTTGTTTATGCACATTATTCCGAAGAAAGTGCGTTTGCGTATATGCAGGAAGAATTTGAAACGAACGACACCTGGCAGTATTATGACGCTGTGGTAAACGGTGAAATATATTATCTGCCGTCGGAATATTTCGGAATGAGCGCAACGCTTGACTGGACCGACGCACTTGATTACCTGAAGCCAATCCTTTACGGTGAATAAAATATGGCAAGAAAAATAACATCTGCCGGGCGGGCTGCCGCATTTATCATTACCGGCGCGGCAGTTCTGATTCTGTTTTTTATTGCGGTAAACACGGGGGGCTTGAGCACAACAGCTTCGCAGCTGTTCAGAGGTCTGTTTATTGAATATGACAGAGATGTTGCAATAATAACCGAGCTTAGGTTTCCGCGCATTATTGTTGCTCTGCTCGGCGGCAGCATGATGGCGGTATCGGGCGTGCTTATGCAGGCAGTTATGAAAAATCCGCTGGCGGATCCCGGCATAATCGGGATTTCGTCCGGAGCGGCGCTCGCGGCAACGCTTGTATCCGCTTTTTTGCCGTCGCTGGCATATCTTTCTCCCGTGTTTTCCTTTTTGGGCGGCATTATCGCCTTTATAATCGTTTACTCGCTTGCGTGGAACGGAAATGTAAGTCCCGTAAGGCTCATACTTGTCGGAATAGCGGTTGACGCTGTGTTTACGGGCTTATATGAGGGCTTCAGCTCAGCCACCGGTGGTGAATACTCCGGCGCGGCTAACATCATAAACGCAAACATCTCGTTAAAAACATGGGACGATGTTAAGATTATGCTTGTGTATTTTGCAGCGGCAGCTGTATTGTGCGCAATGATTGCGGGAAAATGCAATCTTCTTGCGCTTTCCGATACAACCGTACACAGCTTAGGTGTAAATGTAAATCAGACAAGGATAATCGTTTCTGTAATTTCCGTTCTGCTTGCCGGCATCTTTACTGCAATCATCGGAAAAATCAGCTTTCTCGGCTTGATTGTGCCGCATATTTCAAGGCTGTTGGTGGGCAACAATCACAAGGTCCTTATACCGTACAGCGCGCTGCTCGGCGCATTTGTTTTCCTTTTGGCAGATACCGTCGGCAGAACGATTGCCTATCCTTATGAAATAAGCTCATCGATCATAATGGCAGTTGTCGGCGGACCTGTATTTATCATACTTTTGAAAAGGAGCAGGAGCGGTTATGAGCAATAACAGACATGTTCTCAGCACGGAAAAGCTTTCCTTTTCCTATCAAAAAAACAAAAAGGTTATAGACAATATATCCTTTTCACTTGAAAGCGGAAAAATAACGGCTCTTATCGGGGCGAACGGCTGCGGCAAATCCACGCTCTTTCATCTCCTTACGGGAAGATATAAAGCGCAGTCCGGCAGGATCCTGCTTGACGGTGAGGAAATAAGCAAGATCAAGAGAAAAGATTTTTCTAAAAAGGTTGCCGTTGTGCATCAGTACAATTCAGCTCCGGAGGATCTTACGGTCAAAAAGCTTGTGGAGCTTGGCAGAACCCCTTATAAAAGCATATTTTCAGCAGGCGATGAAGAGGAAAACAAACGGGCTGTTGAGGAAGCGCTTGAAATTACAGACACTAAAAGATATGAAACGGAAATGATCTCACAGCTTTCGGGCGGGCAAAGGCAGCGCGTATGGCTCGCGCTTGCGCTTGCCCAGTCGCCGGATATACTTTTGCTTGACGAAATCACTACTTATTTGGATGTGAAATACCAATACGAAATTCTTAACCTTATCAAAAAACTGAACCTTCAAAACGCGCTTACAGTAATGATGGTGCTTCACGATATAAATCAGGCAATCGAATTCAGTGATAACGCGATAATCATGAAAAACGGAAACATTCTTTGCTCCGGAACCAAAAATGAAGTAATAACCGAATCTGCTCTCAACGCTGCTTTTGAAATAAACAGCAGAGTCATAGATATCGGAAACAGAAAATATTGCCTGATAGACTGATGAAAGGATGATGGATCTTGAATTACAGGGCTGCAAAGCATATAGGCAGGGAAATGATTGTTGTAGGCATAACCGTTTTATTGTGCGCTTTGTTTTTTATTTTCTTCGGCACCAAGCTGATTGATGAAAACTACCTTGCCTCCGACAGTATCATCGACGCGGCAGGAGATGCGGAAAATTTAACGGATAACGATACGGCAGCTGATGACAGCGCGGACGGCACAAACGGAGAAAGCGTTGCAGCTTCCGACGGCAGCACACAGGACGGCGGCAGTCAATCCTACGAGTTTCAGGAGGAACAGACAAGCAGCGCGTCGCAATCTCAGCCGTCAACGATATCCATACCCGGAATAAAGTCGCTTACAGTGGCTGAAAACAGCACCACGGCAAGCGTAGACCTCTATAATCCGAATAAGAACGAATGCTATTTTCGTATTTCAATACTGCTGAAAGACAGCGGAGAGCAGATATATCAGTCTGATCTTGTGCTTCCGGGGCAGCATATATATGAAATACAGCTTTCCGCCGCGCTCAGTGCCGGAGAGTATGAGGCAATTCTGCATTATGACGCGTACACAATGGACGGCAGCTATACAGAGCTGAACGGAGCGGATGTTTCGTTCACCCTGATTGTTGAATAAATTTGCTCAATTGACTGCGGAAATCCCGATCTCCGTGGTTTTGAGAATATATTAAGCGCATTCACGCGCGGAAAGGAGTGCATATTTTATGCAAAAAATTAAAGCTAAAGCAGGAAAAGTTATCTCGCTTTGTCTGGCAGCGGTTATGATGTTTTCAACATCCGTTACGGCTTTTGCCGCGGAGCTGCCCGAAGCGGGTACATATAATGTTGACGCAGAGCTTTCCTGCTATCTCAGCGCAATGGGCGGTGTTGAGTTCGGTGACGGTATTCTTACCGGAGTTCAGGTCGAAAAGGAAGAATCGGGCGACATGACCATGACTCTGAGCCTTACGAAATCGGAAGTCACCATCTACTCTATCACCTGTGACACCTTTGTTGACGCTACAGATTCACAGCCCGGATTTTATGATTCTCAGGGCAATCTGAATAAGAACGATGTTTCTTATACATTAAGTGAGGACACAGCACTGAACAGCTCAAGCGAGGCTGTTCACTATGTTGATTCCATGAGCTTCCCGATTGACAGTCTTGAGGACACATATACACTTTATCTGTATATTAACAGCAATGTTATGGGCGTTCAGTTCTGTGACGGAAGCGGTGCGGGCGCGTCAAATACGCCTGATGTTACCACACCGTATGTTGCAACATTAACTGTTGATTGGGACAGCGCCGAGCTTATAGCTGCTCCCGATGAAAGTACAACGGGAAGCGCCGATGTAATCTATGAGGTATCTGCCGGATATGAGGTTGAGATCCCTGCTGAAATCATTGTTGATTCTTCAACAAAAACAGGAGAATACACAGTAACCGCGGTTCGCTTTGTAGCTGATTCCGGCGCTTATGTAACCGTTACTGCGGCTGCATCAGGCACATTGTCCAACGGAGCGGATACAGTAACATTTACAAACACACTGGAAGACGGCAGACTCCAGGCTGCCGGAGATTCTCTTGACGGCGTGATCACCGTTACAAGCGACGCTCCGTCTGCCGGCACATACACCGGAACTGCTGATTTTACAATCGATTATTTTGCTGAATAATTTTACTTAAATCAGAATAGCGAACGGCTCCCGAATGCGTCACGGGAGCCGTTTTTTACGCTAATATATTATGTAATGCCGCCAGAGGCGCCAAACTCCGAAAAACACCGCAACGGCAACGCCGTGCGGGATTTCAAAAGGGATGTCAAAACGGGAAATTCGCAAGATACGCGGCATACAAAGGTATGTCACAGACATCAAAATATCCCGCAACAAAAGGAAATACAAGCAATTTTTACGGCATACAATGCGGCATACATTACACAAAAGTAAATTTTAAAGCCCTGTTGGAAAACAGCGGGGCGGAAAGGATAATTATATGACATATAAATACAAAATTATAACAGTCCTTACTGCAAATGCGCACTAAAAGATAGGGGGTATATATAGAAAACTTTTAGAAACTGTGTTGCCGTATGGCAGCAGGAAAAATAAAACAAAAGCTCACAGGCAATAATAGTATTGATAAAACTGCTAAGGGCGGCGATAAGATCAATACGCAAAACACGAATGACAGAATCAGCGCTGAGCTTTGGATGGAGCATTTTGCAAATGCTCTTGTAAATCAAAAGGCTATTGATGAAAAAACTTACAAAAAACTGATGGCAAAAATCAATACAGAGGTCAGCAGAAGGTACAATAATCACTAAATGGAAACAGTCCCCTAATGAAACGGGGACTGTTTATATAGTAAAATAAAGCTGGATAATTCAATCACTTTGTGATATTGTTCGCTTGGAAAGGAGAAACCGAAATGGATATATATGCCGTCAGAGAACGAATAAAAAAAGAAAATATAAGCTTTATGGGTCTGCCTTTGCGCGTAACATTTTATGCCCGCGTAAGCACGGAATTTAATGTACAATTAAACTCTCTTGACAACCAGATAAAATATTACACGGATTTTATAAAGAACAATCCAAACTGGGAATATGTTGAAGGATATGTTGACGAAGGAATATCGGGCGTATCTACTGCAAAGCGCGAACGGTTCAACGAAATGATCAAGGACGGCAAGCAAGGTCTGTTTGATTTAGTTATAACCAAAGAGGTATCCCGTTTTGCCCGCAACACGCTTGACAGTATACAATTCACAAGAGAGCTTTTATCAAGCGGCGTAGCCGTATATTTTCAAAACGATAACATCAATACCATTGATGAAGACAGCGAGCTGCGGCTGACAATCATGTCTTCGATGGCGCAGGATGAATCCAGAAAAATATCCAACCGTGTTAGGTTTGGTCATCATCAGGCAATCAAAAACGGAACTGTACTCGGCACAAACAATATGTTCGGCTACAACAAAAAAGACGGCAAGCTGACCGTAAACGAAGAAGAAGCCGAATTCATAAGAGAACTGTTTGAAATGTATGCCACGGGAAAATTCAGTATGAAGCAAATGGAAAAACATTTTTATGAAAAAGGCATACGCAACAGAAAAGGGAAAAAGCTGTCCCACTCCACTATGGGAAACATAATACGCAACCCGAAATACAAGGGCTACTTCGTCGGAAACAAAGTTGTTATAACAGACCTGTTCACTAAAAAGCAGAAATTTCTGCCTGAAGACGAATGGGTAATGTATAAGGACGAAACAGGAGAAACCGTGCCGGCAATCGTCAGCGAAGAACTATGGGAAAAGGCGAACGAAGTTTTGTATATGCGCAGTCAGGATGTGATCACGGCGCAGCACAAAACGGTGCATCAAAATCTTTTTACAGGCAAACTTATATGCGCGCACTGCGGCAAACCCTACTACCGAAAGGACGCCATAGGCAAAGGCGGAGAAAAAATGTCTAAATGGGTATGCTCCGGCAAAATAAACAACGGTGCCGACAGCTGCCCCTCCCACGCGATATACGAAAGCGAAATCAAGCCTGTGATTGAAGATATTTTCAAATCCGGTCAGCAGAATATTGAAGAGCTCTCCGCCTGCGTGTTGAAGCTTGTATCCGAACTGCTTGAGAGCGACGATAATAAAAATGAACTGCTTGCGCTGAGTAAGGAAATAGATACGCAGCACAGAATGAAAGCAAAGCTGCTTAAATTCAATACGGACGGAAATATGTGCGACAGTGAATTTTTCAGAATGACTGCGGAATGTGACGAAGAGATCGCCAAACTGAAAGCGCAAATAGATGTAATCAAAGACAACGCAAAAACAGAGCAGGAAATAAAAAAAGAGCTTTCAAATATCAGAGCGATACTGAAAGCCGCGGAAAAGCATATTGACGGTGAGGAGATAGACAAAGCCTTTATTGACAGGTATATCAAAGAAATCGTGGTCTACCCCGAAGAAGATGCTACAAGGCTTGAGATACGCCTGAACGCAGGCACTTCGGTAGAGAAAATCCTTGAAAATACAAGGAGCCGTACAGGTCAAATAAGTAAAAAGATGATTAAGGCTTACGAGGAATCAATGAAATAAGTTTGGAGGGCATTAAAGCCCGCGCCCATGAACGGGGCGCCGATCGCCGGAACGGGCGATCCTGAAAAAAATGATTGAAAAATCATAAAAAAAGGGCTGCGCCTGCAATAGCGGGTGCAGCCTGATTTTATGGTTCAATGCCCCAAATACTGGGATAGCCAACAAAATAAAGGAATAAAGCCAAAGCAGTTAAAAGCGGATGCGTGTTTTTACCTATCTCATCTATTTTCCTTTACATTGCGGCGCGGTAACATTTCGGGCACCAATTATAAGCATCTGAAAACAGCATGATTTTTTTCAAAGCTGTCATTCGGTACTCTGTTTGCAACACCGCAGCTTATATCATGGTATGTATCTTGATATTTAAAATACGGATATTGCCGACAGTCCGCCGTTTCCCGGCTCACATATATTCGCCGTCCGCCGTTTCCCGCTCCGGCTCGCCTTCCTCATTCAACAGATAATCAAGCGAAGCATTAAAGATTTTGCTCATGCGCACAATCTTTTCGGTTTCGGGATAGCCGTTGTCG
>CAYOPQ010000039.1:0-1256 GCA_964405895.1 uncultured Bacteroides sp.
GGGCGGCAGCTGCAACATTTATGATAGAACCGTTTTTGATTGTTACATCATGCCGGAAACGGTATCAACAAAATTTGAAACGGAATGAACCGCCTTTTGCATGGTCTTTTTTGCTTTTTTGCTGTTGGAGCCCATCGTAGCGCCCGCGCTCGCTATAACGGAGCCCACAGCCATAGCAACGCCCAGGCCTTTCATAATATTTTGTGTTTTCTTTTTCATAATAAATATCTCCCCGTAAAAAATTTTTGCGCATTCGCGCGTTATTATTTTTTGCAAAAGAGATAAAAGTATAGCTAAAAAAATCTGTTAATAAAAATTTTTATGTAAATTTTTGTAAAAAACAGGGCAAAACCGCAAACGCGCCAGAACACATTTAAAGCCGCTGTTTTTTATGCGGCAGCTGTTTTTGTTATTTCCCGATTTGATTTGCCGCCGGCGGGCAGTGCCGCAGGAGATTTATTTGTTGCAAAACGCGGCAGATTCCTTTACAATAATTATAAAATAACCCGCGTCAACCGCGCGGTACGGATTTGAACGGAGTGATATATGATGATTTTATTTTTAAACGCCGCTTTCGGAGAACATTCAAGAACCTTACGGCTTGCAAAGCATTATCTTGAAAGATATGATCAGGCGGATATTGTATCTGTTGAAATCGGCGAGCTTGCGCTTGAGCCGCTTAAAAGAAACACGCTTAAGATTTATAATAAAGCCGTTGAAACAGCCGATTATACGGATAAGCTGTTTGATACGGCAAAGCAGTTTGCGAAGGCGGACGAAATCGTTATAGCCGCCCCGTTTTGGAATTTCGGTATTCCGGCGGCGCTTCACACATATACGGAGCTTGCCTGCACGCAGGGAATAACCTTTGATATGACGCCGGACGGCGCGTACCGCCCGCTTTGCAGGGCGTCCAAGCTCGTCTACATAACGACCGCCGGCGCTTACATCGAGGGAAACGACCATGCTTTCAGCTATATAAAATGCCTTTGCGATAATTTCTGGGCAATACGGGATATTGAATACTATAAAGCGGAGGGCTTGGATATTCAGGGCAACGATATTGATTCGTTATTGGCAGAAGCGGAAAAGGCAATGGACGCGCACAAGTAAAAACAGCCGTAATATTACAATGCGGCGGCTTGCGTTCGGGCTTTGGAAAATAAGGCTTTTATAAGCACAATTCCGCAAGCACAAAACTGCAAAAACAATCCAAAAAAAGAGATATAAATCGTCTTAAAATGATTTATATCTCT
>CAYOPQ010000039.1:1356-15014 GCA_964405895.1 uncultured Bacteroides sp.
CTTATTTTAAGCGGTTTTAAAGTTTTGCTTTTTTACAGATTCAAAGTAAATTTTGTTTTTGTTATCCGCTGATCCTTTATCCTGCCTATTGACCCGGCAAAATCAAAGCCGAAGGCGCTGCCGCTCTCAAAAAGGTCCAGCAGCGGCAGTAAAACAAACAATCTTTCCTTCATATGCGGGTGCGGCACGGTAAGATTGGGGGTTGCAATGCTTTTCCCCTCTGCCAAAAGCAAGTCTATATCTATGATTCTGGGGCCGTTTTTAAAATTGCGCACCCTGCCCAGGCCGCTCTCTATGCCGAGGCATACGCCGAGCATCTCATGCGGTTCAAGCGCGCTTTCGCACAGCACGGCGCAGTTGTAAAAATCCTGCTGGCGCAGATACCCCACCGGCGAGGTTTCATAAACCGCGGATATCTTCAGCACCTCCGTGCCGGGGATGTGCCGCAGCGCGTCAACCGCGCTCTGTAAATTTTCAAGACGGCTGCCCATATTTGTGCCGAGCCCCAAAGCGTATTTCATAAGCTAATCCCTGTTTCTTGTAATCTGCACCGCCATATAATCAAAATCCGCGTTAACGGGCGCCTGCGGCTTTTTAAGCGTAAGTTCAACGGTAAACACCGCCGGATATTCTTCTAAAATCGCTTTTGCAACAACATCGGCGCATTTTTCAATAAGATCATATTTTTCCGCGGTAAAAACACGGCGCACCGTTTTTACCACCTTGGCGTATGAGACGGTATCGTTTACATCATCGCTGCTGCACGCGCTGTTCATATTCACGCTGAGCGCTATATCAAAAATAAAATCCTGCCCCTGCTGCTTTTCTTCCTCGTTCACCCCGTGATAAGCGAAAAGCCGCAGACCTTTAATGATTATTTTATCCATGCTTTACTCTTAATCCTTATCCCTTACAACAACGGCGGTGCCTGTTGCCAGAACCATGATCATACCGGCGTTGCCGAAGGTTTCATAATCTATCTTAACGCCCACAACGGCGTTGGCGCCCAGCTGCTGCGCGCGCATCTCCATCTCTCTTATCGCTTCGTTTCTTGCCTTAATAAGCTCTTCCTCATAGCCGGCGCTCCTGCCGCCCACTATATTTCTGATAGACGCGCCGAAATCCTTAATAAAGTTGATTCCGGCAACGACCTCGCCCGAAACGATTCCCTTGTATTCCGTTATAATTCCGTTTTCAAGTACGGGTGTTGTAACGCTTATCATATATTTTTTCCTCTCTTTTCCGCGTCTATGCTGCGCTTGATTGCGTCCGCGGTT
The DNA here is from genome assembly GCA_964405895.1 of uncultured Bacteroides sp. GTDB lineage: Bacteria > Bacillota > Clostridia > Oscillospirales > Acutalibacteraceae > Eubacterium_R. The sequence continues at coordinate 2,634 of CAYOPQ010000039.1, forward strand.
AAAATGCCCTGCTTCTCATTGCGCACATCGTGCAGCCTTATGATATTTGCACCGGCTAAAATTGCCGCCGTATCCGCCGCTATATTGCCGAATACGCGCTTTTCCGGGTCCGGCTGGCCGCTTGCAAAGCCAATCACTCTTTTGCGGCTTGCGCCCAGAAGAAACAGATAATCCGGCAGCCTGTATTCCTTTATATTTGCCAGCAGCGCAAGGTCCTGCTGCCGTGTTTTTGAAAAGCCTATGCCGGGGTCAAAGCAAAGGCTTTCTTTTTTTATGCCCATTTCAAGCGCCCGTGCGGCGCTTTTTTTGAAAAATGCCGCCGCCTCGCGCTGCGCGCCCGCGCCGCTGAAGGTTATGACCCAGCCGCAGCCCGTTTCCCTTACGACCCGCGCCATTTCAGCGCCCGTACAGCCGGAAACATCGTTGATGATCACAGCCCCGTTTTCGGCAGCCATACGCGCGGTAAACGGATAAAAGGTATCTACCGATACCGGCACATGCAGCCTTCCTTTTAAGCCCTTTAAAACAGGCTCCAGCCTTTGCCACTCCTCTTTCTCGCTGATCCTTGTAAAGCCCGGCCGGGTGGACTGCGCGCCTATGTCTATGATATCCGCGCCGTTTTCCTGCGCCTCAACGGCGCTTTTTACCGCCTGTTCGGGGTCAAAATTTTTTCCTCCGTCTGAAAACGAATCGGGCGTGACATTAATGATCGCCATAATAAGGGTCTTTTTAGAGCAGTCTATTTTTTTGCCGCAGCACTGCCATATCATATGATTCACTTATCCAGCAGCGCAAGGGCTTCCGCTCTTGTGCGCGCGTCGGACCTGATCACGCCGCGCAGCGCCGAGGTCTGCGTAATGCTGCCGGAGGCTCTTGCGCCCCTTATGGACATGCACATGTGCTCCGCCTCCATGATAACAGCCACGCCCCTTGCGTTCATTTTTTTGTAAAGGAAATCGGCTATATCATGCGTCAATCGCTCCTGCACCTGCGGCCTTTTGGCAAAATTATCCACAATCCTTGCTATTTTTGAAAGCCCGATAATCCTGTTTTCACTGGGAATATACGCAATATGCGCTTTTCCCACAAAGGGCAGCAGATGATGCTCGCACATGGACGCAAACGGAATATCCCTTACAATTACCATTTCGTCGTTTGATTTTTCCTCAAAAAATTTAAGGTGCTGCGCCGGATCCTGAAGCAAACCGCAAAACATTTCCTCATACATAGCGGCAACGCGCCTCGGTGTTTCTTGGAGTCCGGGTCTGTCCGGGTCCTCGCCCACCGCTTCAAGTATTTCCCTTACCGCTTTTTCTATCTTTTCCTTATCCATATTCTTTCCTTTTCGTCTATTTTGTAAAATAACCCAGCACATTGCTGATACTTGAAGAGCTGATCTCCTCCCCGTCATATTCAACAACCACGCTGTAAACATTTACGCCCGTTGTGTCGCTTGAAAGCACATTCAGATTATTCTGCTGCTGATTAAAATCCCTTACGGTTATATTTGTTGACGCATATCCGATAAATCTGCTGAATATCTTTTCCCTGCTGTCATAATTATCCGAATTGATCAGCTGTGACAGCGACGCCAGAAAAATATCGTTTACCGCGGAATAATTGCTTTCCTGAGAAACATAATACCGCATGAGCTTTACAGCCGTATCCCCGTCAATATCCTGGTTTCCGGCGCTCAGCTTTATGCTGTAGCCGTAGGTGGAAGTATCTTTATATCTTATATCTTCCAAAATCGTGTAATTCACGCTGCCGAGATAGTCAAAAAAACTTTCAAAATCATCATAATCAAAATCCGCGTAATAATCTATTTCTATACCGAAAAGGTTTGCAAGCCTTTCACTGACGCCGGACGCGCCGGATGTCTCATAAATATCGTTCAGTAAAGTTCCGTTTACCTCGGTTTCGGGGTCTATCGTGCACGCCTTATACGAAACGGTATCCATATCCGCCTGAATAAGCGTGCAGATATAAATTTCCTCTGTATCCTCATTGCTGATAAGGAGCAGATAATTCGTTTTGCCCTCAACATCGGGCAGCTGCTCCACTGTATCCTCGGTTTCCTCTATCAAATCATCCGGAGTGAAAAACGCCTTTATGGAAAAATCATATTTTATTCCGAAAACAATAAGAAAAACAGCGGTAAAAACAACGATAAAGGCAAGCGCTGCAAGCAGTATCTTCTGTTCAAGATCCGACTTCACACGGGAAGAAGAAATATAAATATCGCCGCGGTTTTTAAATATCCTCATTTTTACCCTCCTTTCCTTTAAAATCATTATACATTAAGTAAATATATAAAACAAGTTTAAAATAAGCAAATATAAAAAATGATTTTTACCTTTGACCGGCTTGAATTTTCTACATAATTTTTCTCTGTGCTTTATTATAATATATAATATTTATAGATACTATATGTAATTTAAGTATTGTATATTATTAAATAAAGTGGTATAATAACATATATTTTAGTTTTCAACATTTGTTTGTTTTATATTGAAATACAGAGGAGAAAAAGATGAGCACCTACAACGACATATGGCAGGAGGTTTTGGAGGCTATCCGCCCCTATGTTTCGCAGACTGCGTTTTCCACATGGCTTTCCGGAAAAAAGAACGGCGAGCTTACTTTCAGCGAATTTAAAAACAATACGGTTTTTCTTTCTTGTTCAAACAACATGACGATAGAAATTATAAAAGGGCAGTATTTGGAGCTGCTTAAAAACGCCTTTGAGCAGGTGATGGGCTTTCCCGTTGAAGTGGAGCTTGTGTATTATTCCCCCACTCCGCTTGATGTTGAGGATTATTCCGAAGATAGCAAAGAGGCGGGCGATGATGAAGCCGCCAAAGAGAAAAAGGAAGTCTTTACTTTTGAAACCTTTATAGAGGGTCCGTCAAACAAATTTGCCTACCGCGCGGCGCTTGCCGTTGCAAAGGACCCGGGCGGGCATTTAAGGAAAGACCATTCCTACGGCAATTACAACCCGCTTTTTATATACGGCAAATCCGGACTCGGAAAAACGCATATATTAAATGCCATATGCTGTGAGATAAAAAAGACTTTTCCGGATATGCACATCGTTTATCTGCGCTCGGAGGATTTTTTGAATGAATTTATGAAGGCACTTGACAGGAAAACAATGGATGATTTCCGCCTGAAATTCAGAAATATAGATGTGCTTCTGATTGACGATATCCAGTTCATTGCCGGCAAGATACAGACGGAGGAGGAATTTTTCCACACCTTTAACTCCCTGATTGAAAACGGCAAGCAGATCGTGCTTACTTCGGACAGACCGCCGAAAGAAATACAAAGCCTTACCGAAAGGCTTGTTACAAGATTTGAAATGGGTATCCTTGCGGATATACAGAGCCCGGAATACGAAACGCGCTGCCTCATCATCAAGAACAAGGCGAATCTTTTGGGCATAGATATCCCGAACGAGGTTGTTGAATACATAGCCGGCAAAATAAAGACGAATATCCGCCAGATAGAGGGAACGGTAAAAAAGCTTTCCGCCCTTAAGGAAATTACCGATTACAAGCCCACGGTTGCGCTTGTTCAAAAGGTAATCAAGGATGTTATAAACGACGATATTCCGCCGATTCCCATTACCGTTGAGAGGATAATAGAAGAGGTATCAAGAATGCAGGGCGTGCCGGTGGAGGAAATCAAATCCAAACATCAAAAGGCAAACATCTCGCTTGCGCGCAAAATGTGCATGTTTGTAATGAGAGAGGTTACCACCCTAACGCTTGAGCAAATCGGAGAAGAATTCAATAAGAATTATTCCACGGTAATATACAGTATAAAAGAGATACAAAAGAAAATGGAAGCGGATTCAAAGCTGGAAAGAAAAATAAACGATATCATAAATAATGTTAAAACCAACTCTTGATTTTCAACAAGTTTTTCATTTTCAACAAGATAATCTTTAATAGCGGTGTTAAAAAAAATATTTTTGAACAATTAAAACATTTTTTGAATATTTTTCCAACAGAAGGATATTTTTGATTTTTCCCTTTATAAAGACGATTTTTCAAATTTTCAACATTTTGACATTCCCTACTGCTACTACGAAATTATCTTAATCCATATTAAAGAAAATCTGCCGATTTTCCGAAAAATGTGCCGTAAGGCATCCGAATAGAAAAAATGATGTTTAAAGTTTTCATATGAACGGAGGATATGTATGAAATTTTCCTGCAACACAAAAAGTTTTAACGACGCGTGCAATAATGTTATGCGCGCCGTCAGCACAAAGGTGACGATTCCCACAATAGAGGGAATCCTTGTTGAATGCGGTTCCGATACGCTCAGCCTTACGGGCTATGATTTTGAATTCGGCATCAATACCATATTGCAGGCGACCGTAAGCGAGCCGGGCGCGATTGTTATTAAAGCAAAGGTGCTTTGCGATATCATCAGAAAAGCCTCCAGCGAAACGGTTACGGTTGAAACGAACGGCACTTCTGTTTCTATTATTGCCGGCGCCGCGCAGTATAATATCATGGGAATAGACGCGGAGGAATATCCGGAGCTTCCGAGCGTTTCGGGCGGCGTTCCGCTGTTTGTGAACCAGCATGTTTTGCAGAATATGGTTATGCAGACGCTTTTTGCCGTTGCGGATAACGAAAATTCAAAGCAGGTGCATACCGGTCTGAAATTTGAGCTGTCTTTAAATTCCATCAGGCTTGTCGGCGTTGACGGATACAGGCTTGCGATAAGAACCGAAACCATAAAATATGACGGCGAGGATATCAGCTTTATAGTGCCTAAAAAAACAATAAGAGAGCTCATAAAAATCATAGGCACGGATACGGATAAGGATATTCAGATCAACATAGGAAAACGCCACATCATTTTTGAGGTTGAAAATTACAGTATCATAAGCAGGCTTCTTGAGGGTGATTTCCTTGATTATGAGGCGGCATTGCCCAAGACCTCAACAACAACGGTGCTTATCAATACGAATGACGCTATAGACTGTATTGAACGGACAATCCCGGTTATTGAAAATAACGCGAAAAATCCGATAAGATGCCTTTTTGATAATGACGAGATGCGCGTTTCCACGGTTTCCTCCCTCGGCAGGGTCGTGGATTATACGCATGCCAATATAAGCGGCGCGAGAGTGGAAATCGGCTTCAATTCAAAATACCTGCTTGACGCGCTGTCCGCGGCGGATACGGATCAGGTAAAAATTGAGCTCGGCGGGCCGGTAAGTCCCGTTAAGGTTCTTCCGATAAATGACGAGCATTTTCTGTTCCTTGTTCTGCCGATGAGGTTAAAGAGCACCGATAATCAGTAACGGTGAAAATATGAAAAAAATAAAAGTAAAAATCGCCGAAAGGCAAAAAGAAAAAATATATATCACCACCCCTTTTATTAAGCTGGACAGCTTTCTTAAATTCTGCGGCGCCGCGGAAAGCGGCTCCTTTGCAAAGCAGCTTATACAGGATGGAATGGTAAAGGTAAACGGCGAAATATGCTATGCGCGCGGCAAAAAGCTGAAAAACGGCGATATTGTTTCATTTTTAAAAACGGATTATGTGGTCATAAATGAAAATTAAAAGTTTAAAGGCTGAGAATTTCAGAAACATAAAAGAAATTTTTACCGAGTTTGACGATGTCAATATCATTTACGGTAAAAACGCGCAGGGAAAAACAAATCTGTTAGAAGCAATTTATCTTTTTACCGGCGCCCGCTCGTTCAGAGGCGCGAGGGACAGTGAACTGATTTCTTTCGGCAGTGAAAGCGCTTCCCTTGAAATAGAATTTGAAGGCGCGGGCAGAGCGCAGAGCGCAAGGCTCGATATAGACGGAAGAAGACACGCCGAATTAAACGGAATCAAAAAAAAATCGGCATCGTCGCTCGGAGATGAGATAAAAGCCGTTGTATTTTCACCGTCTCATTTAATGCTTGTGAAAGGCGGGCCGGCGGAAAGGCGCAGGTTTGTTGACGAGGCGCTCTGCCAGATAAAAAGCAATTATTCGGCTGTTTTAAAAGCATACAGCCGTTCTCTTATGCAGAGAAATATTGTGTTAAAGGATATTTCCGTAAGCTCCGATCTGCGCAGCATGCTTTATGTGTGGAACGCGTCCCTTGCCAAAGAGGGCGCGAAAATCATTTACCAGCGCCGCAGATATTTAGAGGCTTTAACGCCGTATGTCAAGGATATATTCGGCGGCATCTCCTCCGGAAAAGAAGATATAGAATTAAAGCTTGCCGGCGATTTTGAATATGCCGGGCTTACGCAGCCCGAAATTGAGGAAAAGCTCAGAAAAACACTGAATGAAAACCAGAACGCGGATATTTTGAATAAAATTACAAAAACGGGTCCGCACAGAGACGATATAGAGATTCTTATAAACGGCAGATCCGCAAGGCTTTACGGCAGCCAGGGGCAGCAGAGAAGCTGTGTGCTTGCGCTTAAGCTTTCGGAGGCGAGCCTTTTATATGAAAAAACCGGCATAAAGCCGGCGGCGCTGCTTGACGATGTGATGAGCGAGCTGGATGAAAAACGGCAGGATTATATACTGAATCATCTTAAAGACTGGCAGGTGTTTATTACCTGCTGCGACGCCGAAAGCGTGCTGCGGCTCAAAGAGGGCAAAACAATCAAAATAGAAAACGGCGCGGTTGAGGGTTCTTGATATGTATATTAATATCGGCGAAGAATTTGTGCTTAAAACGCAGGATATTACCGGCATTTTTGATATGGATAAAACAACGGTGAACAAAGCCACTCGGGATTTTCTTGCAAGAGCGCAAAAGGAAAACAGGGTTGTTTTAACAAGCTATGAGCTTCCAAAAAGCTTTATTATTTCAAAAGATAAAATTTATATTAGCCCGCTGAATACGAGCACTCTGCTGAAGCGGGCAGATTTGGAGAAACAAAAATGAGCGAAGAAAACAAAATTGTTCTTGAAGAAGAGGATATGGACACCTCTGTAAGCGAGGAATATTCCGCCAAGGATATCCAGGTTCTTGAGGGGCTTGAAGCCGTGCGCAAAAGACCCGGTATGTACATAGGCTCAACGGGGCCGAGGGGTCTTCATCACCTTGTTTATGAAATTGTAGACAATTCCATAGACGAGGCGCTTGCGGGAGTCTGCACGCATATTGAGGTTGATATATTGCCCGATAATATCATAGCCGTGCGTGACAACGGCAGAGGTATACCCACGGGTATCAATGATAAAACAGGGCTTCCGGCTGTAACGGTTGTGCTTACCGTTCTCCACGCCGGCGGTAAATTCGGCGGCAGCGGCTACAAGGTTTCTGGCGGTCTGCACGGAGTGGGCTCTTCCGTTGTAAACGCGCTTTCCGAATGGCTTGAGGTTGAGGTAACGCAGAACGGCCATGTGTATTCCCAGAGATTTGAGCGCGGAGAGGCGGTAAACGAGCTTCATATTACCGGTGATTCGGACGGTCACGGCACATATATTAAATTCAAGCCGGACGGAGAAATCTTTACGGAAACGCTTGTTTATGATTTTGAAGTGCTGTCAAGAAGACTGCGCGAGCAGGCGTTTTTGAATGCCGGTCTTTCCATTACGCTTTCCGACCGCAGGAGCGATGACCCCGAGGAACAGAAAAAAGAGGTTTACTGCTATGAGGGCGGTATAAAATCCTTTGTGGAATATATAAACACAAGCAGGGGCTTAAACCCAATTCAGAGCGAGGTTATCCATCTTTCCACCACGAAAGACGACAGAAGCGCGGAAGTGGCGCTTTGCTATACGGATTCCTATAATGAGATTTTGCTTTCTTTCGCGAACAATATAAACACCATAGACGGCGGTACGCATGAGACCGGCTTTAAGACCGCGCTTACACGCGTTTTCAACGATTACGGCAAAAAATTCAATATTTTGAAGGACAGCGATAAAAAGCTGACCGGCGATGATGTCAGAGAAGGCATTACGGCAATTGTGAGCGTGAAGCTTACGGAAGCGCAGTTTGAAGGACAGACGAAAGGAAAGCTCGGCAACACAGACATAACGGGGCTTGTTTCCTCAATGGTATATGAAAAGCTGATGACCTATTTTGAGGAAAATCCGCAAACGGCAAAAACAATCCTCAATAAAGCGCTTGACGCTTCCCGCGCAAGAGAGGCGGCAAGAAAAGCGAGAGACAACGCCAGAAGCAAAACGGGGCTTGAAAATACAAGACTGCCCGGCAAGCTTGCGGACTGCTCTTCTAACGAGCCGCAGCTTTGCGAGCTGTATATCGTAGAGGGTGACTCCGCGGGCGGCTCCGCCAAGGACGGCAGGGACCGTGAGCACCAGGCGATACTGCCCCTTTGGGGAAAAATGCTGAATGTGGAAAAGGCAAGGCTTGACAAGGTATACAGCAACGAAAAACTTATGCCCATCGTTATGGCGCTCGGCACGGGTATCGGCGATGATTTTGATATTTCAAAGCTGCGCTATCATAAAATCGTTATTATGGCGGACGCTGATGTTGACGGCGCACATATCAGAACGCTGCTTTTGACCTTTTTCTTCAGGTATATGAAACCGCTTGTTGAGGGCGGCTATGTTTACCTTGCCCAGCCGCCGCTTTTTAAGGTGACAAAGGGCAAGAAAAACGCCTACGCCTTTTCAGATGAGGAGAGAGACAGCCTTATACGGGAAATGGGAGGTCAGTGTGAGGTTCAGCGTTATAAAGGTCTTGGCGAGATGGACCCCGAACAGCTTTGGGAAACAACGATGGACCCGGAATTCAGAACGATGCTCAGAGTTACGGTGGAGGACGCGCAGCAGGCGGACGAAACCTTCAGCATACTGATGGGAGATAATGTTGAGCCGCGCCGTGATTTCATAGAGAAGAACGCGAAATATGTTCAAAATCTGGATGTTTGATAAAATGCTGTAATAGATTTATCATGCGCCTTAGCATATAAATTCTTTTGTTTAGTTTTCGGAGGTTAAAATGGCAGACGATATAGTGCGTTATGACAACCAAAAGATATTAGATGTTGAAATAAACCAAGAGGTGCGCAAAGCGTTTTTGGATTACTCCATGAGCGTTATTGTTCAGCGCGCGCTGCCCGATGTAAGGGACGGCTTAAAGCCCGTTCACAGGCGTATTCTTTATACGATGTTTGAGAACAACCTTTATCCGGACAGGGCTTACAGAAAATGCGCCGATACGGTAGGCTCCGTTTTGGGGCGCTATCACCCGCACGGCGACGCCTCTGTTTACGACGCTATGGTAAGGCTTGCCCAAAGCTTTTCCATGCGCTATATGCTTGTTGACGGGCACGGAAACTTCGGTACGGTTGACGGCGACCCGCCGGCGGCGTACAGGTATACCGAATCCAGAATGAGCAAAATCAGCATGCGCATGCTTCAGGATATAGAAAAGGATACGGTTGATTTTCAGCCGAACTATGACGACCGCTTAAAGGAACCCACGGTTCTGCCCACAAGATTTCCGAATCTGCTGGTAAACGGCACCTCGGGAATCGCCGTCGGTATGGCAACAAATATACCGCCGCACAATATGAAAGAGGTTGTGGACGGCGTTTGTTATCTTATTGACCACCCGGACTGTGATACGGCCGAGCTTATGCAGTTTATCAAGGGACCCGATTTCCCTACCGCGGGAATCATTATGGGCACCAAGGGCATAAAAGAGGCGTATTCAACGGGCAGGGGCAAAATCTATATCCGTGCCCGCGCGGAAATTGTTGAGGACAGAGCGGATCATTATAAAATCATCATCACCGAGCTTCCTTATCAGGTAAAAAAAGCGGAGCTGATAACAAAGATCGCGGAGCTGGTTAAGGAAAAGCGCCTTGAGGGTATTTCAGGCATAAAAGACCTTACAAACAGAAAGGGCATGCATGTAGAAATAAGCCTTAAAAGGGACGCAAACGCCCAGGTTGTGCTGAATAATCTTTATAAAATGACGCAGATGCAGATCACCTTCGGCGTTATCATGCTTGCGCTTGTTGACGGCGTTCCCAGAATTCTTACCCTGAAGCAGATGCTTCAGAATTATATCAAATTCCGGGAAGAGGTCATTCAGCGCCGCGTTGCCTATGACCTTAAAAAGGCAAAGGCGCGCGCGCATATTTTGGAAGGTCTGAAAAAGGCGATTGATATTGTAGACGATATTATTGCCGCAATCAGAGCCTGCAAGGGCGGAAAAGCGGAAGCCAAGCAGGCAATTATGGAACAGTTTGATTTTGACGATTTACAGGCAACTGCAATCGTGAATTTCCAGCTCGGTCAGCTTGCCGGGCTTGAGATAGAAAAAATCGTAACAGAACTTGAAGAGCTTGAAAGCAAGATTGCCGATTATACGGATATTCTTGAAAAAGAGGAAAGAGTTTTCAATATCATCAAAGAGGAATCCGCCGAAATCGTGGAAAAATTCGGAGATGAAAGGAAAACCGAGATCAGCGCCGTTATAGGCTCTGTTGACGATGAAGACCTTATCCCCGTTGAGGAAAGCATACTCACCCTTACAAATATGGGCTATATGAAGCGTATGACCGTGGATACCTACAGAGCGCAGAACAGGGGCGGCAGAGGCATTATGGGCATGAGCCGCCGTGAAGAGGATGTGGCTAAAAATATGTTTACCTGCTCCTCGCACGATGTGATATTCCTTTTCACCAACACCGGAAAGGTGTTCCGCAAAAAGGCTTACGAGATACCCGCTTCCTCAAGAACGGGCAAGGGTATGAATGTTGTGAACCTGCTGCCGCTTGAAAAGGGAGAAACGGTTTCCGCCATGGTAAAGATACCGCAGGAGGAAAGCCGCCGTTATCTTTGCATGGTAACGAAAAAGGGCGTTATAAAAAGAACGGATATTGACGAATATAAGCATATCCGCCAGAGCGGTATTATAGCAATCAATCTTGACGAGGGCGACGAGCTTGCCTATGTTGAGATAACGGACGGCATAAGAAAGCTTGTTGTGGCAACCCACGGCGGTATGTGCATATGCTTTGATGAAAACGATGCGCGCCTGATCGGCAGAACCGCGAGGGGCGTAAGGGCAATTAGCCTTGACGAGGACGATTATGTTGTCGGCTTTGCCGCGTCGCTTGACGGCTATATGCTGCTGACCGTTTCGGAAACCGGCTTCGGCAGAAGAAGTGATTTTGAAGATTACCGCGTGCAGAACCGCGGCGGTAAGGGCCTTATAAATTACCGCACGGACCAGTTTGGCAAGGTTGCGATGATCGCGCCTGTAAAGGACGACGACGATGTTATTATGATTACGAGCGACGGCATTGTGATCAGAACGCACGCGGATCAGATTTCCGCGTTTAAGCGGCCGAGCAAGGGCGTTAAGGTCATGCGTGTAAACGAGGGAGAAAAGATAGCGACCATTTCCGTTGTGGACAGGCTTGAAGAGGAAAGCGAAAGCAGCGGCGCCGACACGGCGGAGCAGCAAGAAGAAGCCGAAAGCGAATAATATACAGCGTATGGGCTGCCGGGAAATACGGCTTGATTTTCCGGCAGCCCGCGGGTTCGGTTTTTTATATAACTATATCTTTTTACATGCCGAAACCGCACAGCCGTGCGGTTTTTTGCTTGTATAGCTTATAACTGTTATACGGAAAACATCCGTTATCCGTATCAAAAAAATTGAAAATATTTGCCTTTTTATTTGCATTATTTTAACAAATTTTTTATATACATCGCCATTTTATAAAAGCTTGTTATTTACATTTAACCTTTATAAAACAGCCTTAAAATAAGGTTAAAATAAAACCCTATTATAATGTAAATAATATGTAAAAAGATTATTTTTTTGTTGAAATAAGATGTTAAATGTTATACAATAGCCCCGTGTTGTATCAAAAAGGCGCGGTACCGCGCCAAAGAGGTGAATAGGGATGGACGCATCTTCTTTAGATGTAGACGAGATACTAAAACAGGTAAGAAAAAAAAGAGAGGATAACGAAGCACAGATAAAAGCCAAAGGCAGCGGCAGAAATGTTGACGCAAAGCCCGCTGACAAGGGCGAAAGTGCCAAAGTTGCAAAAGAGGAAAAGCCCGAAAAGGTAAAAGAAGAAGCGCCTGAGAAGGTAAATGAAGCAAGGTCTGAAAAAACAGAGAAGGCGGAAATCAAGAAAGAAGAACAGCAAGCAAAGGCGGTTCATGAAAAACCGGCTGTTAAAAAGGACATTCGGAATGAGGGTGCGGAAAACGGGCGCGCGGCGGTAAACAGCGCGGCAAAGCAGGCGCAGACGGCAGAAAACAAGCTGGCTCCGCAGAAGAAAGCCGCCCCGGAAAAGGCAGTTCAGGAAGGCGCTGTTCTCGTAAAAGAAGAGCCTAAGGAAAAAAAGGCGCTCAGCGCTCCCGAAAGCAACGCCCGTGTTGTAACTTACGAAA
>CAYOPQ010000039.1:15114-17217 GCA_964405895.1 uncultured Bacteroides sp.
GAAAAAAAGGCGCTCAGCGCTCCCGAAAGCAACGCCCGTGTTGTAACTTACGAAACAGATGAAGACGGAAATGTAAATATTATGAATTATGCTGAGCTGCCGCAAAATAACAGGAAAAAATCTAAAAAAGCAAAGAAAAAGGCGTCAAAGCTCACAAAAATTTTAAGATCCGTAATCGCCGTGCTGCTTGTTTTGGTTATCGCATGCGGCGCGGGCACATATCTTTATATAAACAATTTGCTTAACAGTGCTACGCAGAGTGGTGACGACGAGGATACCGAGGATGTGCAGTCTATCGACGAGTGGTCCGGAATGGATGAGCTTGTTGAGGTGTTTGACCCGATCTATGAGGATGAATATGTTTCGTCGTACCGCGACATGATAAAGACCTGGTACTACAACGGCACGCCGGTTTCCTCCACACATGTTCTGAATGTGCTGCTGATCGGCGAGGACACAAGGGACGAGGAAATCACGGACGAGGATACAAGAGCCGATTCCGCGATTATCGCGAGTATCAATATAGATACCGAGCAGATCACGCTGACCTCTATACTGCGTGACACCTATGTTTATTATGAGGTTACCGAAGGGGACGAGGACAGTGGCACATTCGGCAAAATCAACGAGGCAATGTATTACGGCGGTATAGACTGCTATATAAGAGCCGTTGAAAACAACTTCAAAATCAACATTGATAACTATGTTATCGTAAATTTTGACAGCTTTGAAAACATCATAGATACGCTCGGCGGCATAACGGTGGATATGACTGCTGAAGAAATCTATGAAATAAACAGCCATCCGTCCCGCTACGGCGATGTGTATATTGACGCTGAAGAGGGGCTTGTGGAACTGACCGGCGAACAGGCGCTGGCATATTGCAGAATCCGCTATATTGATTCGGACAGTGTGCGCGCAGACCGCCAAAAAACCGTGCTGCTTAAGATATTTGAGAAATTAAACAGCTCTTCCTCATTAAAAACCGTTAGTGTTATCAATACGCTTTTGCCGTATGTGAGCACCGGCTTTACAAAATCGGAGCTTCTTGACATCGGCGCGTATGCCCTGAAGCACGGCTGGACCGGCTTTGAAACGCAGACCCAGACCGCGCCGTCAAATACCACTGATGAAAACGGGGAAACAACCGTTACCTGCCAGGGCGGCACTTATTACGGCGTTTGGTGCTGGAAAATAGATCTGCCGCTGATGTCGCAGATCATACAGCAAAGCATTTACGGCAAAACAAACATAACCCTTGCTCAGAACAGAGTGGATTTTACAGCGCTTCCGCTTTACTGAGCATACATACTAAAAGGAGAAAAATAAAATGCCAGCAATAACCACCGTTTCGGGATTCGTGGAAAGGCTTCTCATAGCCGTGGGGCTCGGAATCCTTATGGGGGCCGAGCGTCAGCTTACAAAACACAGGACGGGTATTTTGACACATATTATCGTCTGTGTGGGTTCCTTTGGGTTTACGGCGTTTTCCTATCTTGTCGGCGGCGAGAATACGGATGTTACGCGTGTTGCCGCGCAAATCGTTTCCGGCATAGGCTTTTTGGGCGCGGGCGTTATCATAAGCGACGGCACAAAGATCAAGGGCATCAATACGGCTGCGTCCATATGGGCGTCCGCTTCGGTGGGCATACTCTGCTGCCTGGATAAATGGTGGTTTGCGGCGATGGTTGCCGCTACCATTGTGCTCTCCCATCTTTTAATCCACCCGATCAGCGAATATATCTCCAAAAAACAGAAGTATGACAAGGTAAAATCCGACAGGGAGGAAACCTTTTACCGCATGACGATCGTCTGCTCCGAAGAGAATGTTGACGAAATCAAAAAAAATATTATAGAATATTTCCGCGAGCTGGACGATGTTTTGCTAAGAAATTTGGAAATGCTTGATTTGGACGGCGGCAATGTGAAGGTGCGTGCGGACTTTTCAACAAAATATAAAAACAATGAGCTTGTTGAGCATATCATAACCCATGTGGGCAAGCACGAGGATATCATCTCAACCGGCTGGAAGCATATGTAATACATATTTATATATAAAAACAGATCAAGAAAAAGCAAAAACCGCACAGCCGTGCGGTTTTT
>CAYOPQ010000040.1:0-17064 GCA_964405895.1 uncultured Bacteroides sp.
TATTTTATTTCAATAAAGATTTATACATTTTAATGTATTCGTTTGCGGATTTTCCCCAGCTCATATCGCAGTTCAGCGCGCGCTCAACAAGCACAGGCCAATATTCCTTGTTGTTATAGGCGTCAACCGCTCTGTATATGGCTCCGAGCATATCATACGCGTCATAGGTTTTAAAGGTAAAGCCGTTGCCCTCTCCGTCTCCGCAGTCGGTAACGGAATCGCGCAGACCGCCGGTTTCGCGCACGATGGGCAGAGTGCCGTAGCGCAGCGCAACCATCTGCGAAAGGCCGCACGGCTCGCTCTTGCTCGGCATCAGGAACATATCCGCGCCGGCATAGATCTTTCTTGCAAGGTCCGGCACAAAGCCAAGCCGCAGCCCAACCTTATCCGGATATTTGTCGTGCAGCTCGCGGAAAAAGCTTTCATACTGCCATTCGCCGGAGCCGAGCACAACATACTGTATATCGCGCTCCCAAAGGCTCTTTTCCAGAACCGCTTTCATAAGGTCAACGCCCTTGTGGCCTACAAGCCTTGTAACGATGCCCACGAGCGGCGTGTCGGGCCGCACTGCAAGCCCCATCATCTTTTGGAGCTCTTCTTTATTTATCTTCTTGTTTGAAAAATCACCGGCGCTGTAATTCGCCCAAACAGCCGCATCCGTTTCCGGGTTATAGCTGTCCGTATCAATACCGTTTAAAATTCCGCACAGCTTCCAGGAGCGCTGGTTCAGAATGGGGTCCAGCCCGTACGAGTACCACGGGTCAAGAATCTCCTTTGCATATGAGGGCGAAACGGTGGTCACCTTGTTGGCACATTCAATGCCGGCTTTCATAAAGTTCACAAGCCCGTCATACTGAATCAGGTCATAATGCTCCTCGGCTATTCCCAGCACATCTTCAAGCAGCTCGTTGCCGTATTTGCCCTGATACTGGATATTGTGAATGGTAAAAACGGTTTTGATGTTTTCATAGCCCATTCTGGTTGCGTAGTAGCAGCTGTAATATAACGGTGTGAGCGCGGTTTGCCAGTCGTTGCAGTGGATAATATCCGGCTTCCAGTCTATCGAAGGGATGATCTCCAAAACAGCCCTGGAAAAGAATGCGAATCTTTCCGCGTCGTCATAGTGGCCATAGATGCCGTCGCGCTTAAAATAATACTGATTATCCAAAAAATAGAAAATCACACCGTTCAGCTTTGCCTCAAATATACCGCAGTACTGCCTTCTCCAGCTTACAGGTACGGAAATAGAGGTTATGAACTTCATTTTATCCTTGTATTCCTGCTTTATGGAATCGTAGAGCGGCATAACGACCCGGCAGCCCACAAGCCTTTTTCTCAGGGCAATCGGAAGCGAGCCGGCAACATCGCCCAGCCCGCCGGACGCCATAAACGGATTCGCCTCGGACGCGGCGTATAAAACTTTCATAAAATCACCATAGCCTTTCGGGCTGCAAACAGCAAATTTACAATCATTTACGCCTTATTGCAGCCCCATAAGTCGTAAACGGTGTTGCAGTCATCTCAAATTTTGCCAAAAGCAAATTTTGAGGGGCACTATTATCCCGCTCGTGTGCTTTTCACACGATCTTCTTTGTCAAATCAGATCCTTGTTCTCTTTGAGAGAGTGACGGGGAAGGTGGGAGCGCCTGAAAGCTCCACGCCGTTTTTGATGCTGACCTTCTTGTCCGCAATAACGCAGCTCAGCTTTGCGTTTTCGCCTACAACGGTATCCTGCATCAGAACGGAATTTTTGACAACCGCGCCTTTGCCCACCTTAACGCCTTTAAAAATTATGGAATTTTCAACGGTTCCGTCAATGATACATCCGTCCGCAACAAGGGAGTTTGTAAGATGGGATTCCGCGCCGTAAAGGGAGGGCATATCGTCTCTCTCCTTAGTGTATATCGGAAAATCGGGATTGAAAAGCCTGCTCCGGTTTTCTCTGTCAAGCAGCGACATCGAAACATCGTAATATGCCTGTACGCTTGATATTGTGCCCGCAAAGCTGTCTGTAGCGTCATAGGCGTATATCTTGAGGCTCTTTGCGTTTGCCATAAGAACATTTCTCTGGAACGAGATTTCATTCTTTGAATGGGCGGTCGTTATAAGGGATTCCAGCAGGTATTTTTTCATGATAACAATATTTACGCTGTGGAAAATCTCTTTTTCATCATGCCTGTCAAGGCTCATTTCGGTAATTCTGCCGTCTTCCTCAACCTTGTCAAAGCACAATATGGAGCCGATTTTATCCGGCATAGGCGCCTTTACGCCCACAACGGTTATATCCGCGCCGCTTTCCTCATGTCTGTCAAACAGCGCTTCATAATCAAGGGAAAGAACATTATTGCAGTCGCATATCACTACATACGGCTGATTGCTCTGCTCAAGAAAGCCCATATTGCCGTAGATCGCGTCTATTCTGTTTCCCCACATCGTGGCGCTCCCCACATTAAACGGCGGCAGAATAAATAAACCGTCGTTCTTTCTGCTCAGATCCCAGGGCTTGCCCGTGCCCACATGGTCCATAAGGGATTGGAAATTCGCGTTTGTAATAACGCCGATCTTTGTAATGCCGCTTTCAACCATGTTGGAAAGCGGAAAATCAATAAGCCTGTAGCGTGAGCAAAACGGTACAGAGCCCATTGTTCTCATGGCGGTAAGGCTGTCTAATGTGCCTTCGTGAATGTTTGCAAAAATCATTCCCAAAACTTTTTTTCCGTTCATGCTCAAACCTCCTTGCCCGCTTCTATCATTGTGCCGGGCTCTATTTTTGCTCCGCTTTTAACGGTTGCGCCTGCGCCGATAACCGCAATGCCCCAATCCTCCGGATTTTTAAGAAGCTCGGGTATTTCGCCAACCTGCGCGCCTTCTTCAACAACGGCGTTTTCGGCAATTATGGAGTAATAGACCTTCGCGCCCTTTTTGACGACCGCTCCGGGCATGATAACGCTGTATCTTACATCGGCGTCCTCTTCGATTTTTACTTTACTTGAGATGACGCTGTAATCCACGCTGCCGTCAATTTCACTTCCCTCGGAAACCGAGGAAAGCTCCACCTTTGCGTTTTTGCCAATATAGTGGGGCGGGCTCACGGGGTTGCGGCTGTATATCCTCCAGCTTGTATCGCTCAAATCAAGTTCAACATTCGGGTTGATGATATCCAGGTTAGCCTCCCACAATGATTCAATGGTGCCCACATCTTTCCAATAGCCTTCAAACGGGAAAGCAAACATTCTTTCGCCGGCGTCCAGCATTGTAGGAATAATATTTTTGCCGAAATCGTTTGATGACCCCGGTGTGTTTTCGTCCTGAATAAGATATTTTTTCAACTTGTCCCAGCTGAAAACATAAACGCCCATGGAAGCCTTGTTGGATTTCGGCTCTGCGGGCTTTTCCGCAAATTCATAGATTTTGTTGTTTTCGTCCGTTGCAAGTATTCCGAAGCGCGAAGCCTCCTCCCACGGCACCTCAAGCACGGCTATCGTGCAGTCGGCGTTGTTTTTTTCGTGGAAGTCCACCATTTTTGCGTAATTCATTTTATATATATGGTCTCCGGACAGAATAACAACATATTCGGGCTCATATTTTTCAATAAAATTAATGTTCTGGTAAATGGCATTCGCGGTGCCCTTGTACCATTCCTTGCTGCCTATTGCCTCGTAAGGGGAAAGCACATGCACGCCGCCGTTCTGCCTGTCAAGATCCCAGGGCTGTCCGTTTCCTATATAATCGTTCAGCTCAAGCGGCTGGTACTGCGTAAGCACGCCGACTGTGTAAATGCCGCTGTTGACGCAGTTGGAAAGCGGGAAATCTATGATCCTGTAATTTCCGCCGTAGGGAACCGCCGGCTTGGCAATGTTTTTTGTGAGTACCCCGAGCCTGCTGCCCTGCCCTCCGGCAAGAAGCATCGCAACTATGTTTTCTTTATGTGCCATAAACACATTCCTCCTTATTTTGACTTTTCAATAAATAACGCGTTCAAGCCGCCGAGCTTGACTCCGATGCTTTGCTCAAAGCCGTGCATCGGTTTTTTCGCGGTTTTATATGTTCCCGAAAGACGCGCTTTTTTTCCGCCGTACCGTTTCAGGTTTGAATCAAATACCACCTTGTATGTTCCGGCTTCCGGCACACCTATACGGTATTCGGAATGGTCGTTCGGGGTGAAATTGAATATGCCTATCAATTCACTTCCCGATTTGCTCATACGCCTGAAGGCGATTGTGGAATTTGCGTTGTCGTCGCTGGAAATCCAGCTGAAGCCCTCCCAGCTGTAGTCGATTTCCCAAAGCTCCGGGTGTTCTTTATAGAAATGGTTAAGCTCTTTTGAAAATGCAAGCAGCTTTTTGTGCTTATCGTAATCCAGCAGGAGCCAGTCCAAGCCGTTTTCATAATCCCATTCCTTGAACTGACCGAATTCCTGCCCCATAAACAGAAGCTTTTTGCCCGGATGCGCCGTCATATATGAAAGGAAAAGGCGCATACCCTCAAATTTCTTATCATAATCACCTGGCATTTTATTGATCAGGCTGCATTTGCCGTGAACAACCTCGTCATGGCTTATGGGCAGGATAAAGTTTTCCGAAAAGGCGTAAAAGAAGCTGAAAGTGATGCAGTTGTGGTTGCCCTTCCTGAACAGCGGATCGAGCGAGGTGTAGCGCAGCATATCGTTCATCCAGCCCATGTTCCACTTGAAGTTGAAGCCGAGACCGCCCGTGTCCGGCGGCATGGTGATCATGGGCCACGCGGTGGATTCCTCCGCAATCATCATAATACCGGGGTGCTCCTTGAACATGGCGCTGTTCAGCTGTTTAAAGAACTCCACCGCTTCAAGATTTTCATTTGAGCCGTATTTGTTGGCAACCCATTGACCCGCCTGCCTGCCGTAATCCAGGTAGAGCATAGAGGCAACGGCGTCCACGCGCAGACCGTCAAAATGGTACAGATCCGCCCAGTACATCGCGGATGATATAAGAAAGCTTTTCACTTCGTTTCTGCCGTAGTCAAATACTCTTGTGCCCCATTCCTTGTGCTCGCCCTTGCGCATATCGGCGTATTCGTAAAGCGGCTGGCCGTCAAATTCATAAAGCCCGTGCGCGTCCTTGGGAAAATGGGCGGGCACCCAGTCCAGAATAACGCCTATGCCGGCGCGGTGGCAGCAGTCCACAAAATACATCAGGTCGTCAGGCGTGCCGTAGCGCGAGGTGGGCGCGAAGTAACCTGTTACCTGGTAGCCCCAGGAGCCGTCAAACGGGTATTCCATAAGCGGCATCATTTCTATATGGGTATAGCCCATATCGGTCACATAGGGTATAAGCTCGTCTGCCATTTCACGGTAGGAATAATAATCCCCGCTGTCTTTTTTCTTCCATGAGCCGAAATGTATCTCATAAATATTAACGGGCTTTTCAAGGATATTGCCGTTTCTGGATGCCTCCTGCCATTCGGTGTCCTTCCACTCGTAATTGCCCAGCTCATAAACCTTGGAGGCGGTTCCCGGCCTTGTTTCGCAGTGGAAGCCGTACGGGTCGGCTTTATAAAGGATGCGCCCGTCGGCGGCAGTTACAGCGTATTTATAACAGTCGTAGATATTTACATTGTCTATAACAGCCTCCCATATTCCGGGCGAGATCTGCTTTGCCGGGTTTGCCGTTTCGCTCCAGCCGTTAAAATCGCCGCATACGCAAACAGCCCTTGCGTTGGGAGCCCAAACCCTGAACGCGAATTTGTTTTCCGCAATTCTGTGGCAGCCGAAAAATTCGTATGCCCTGTAATTTTCGCCCTTGTTAAATATATATATTGGGAATTCGTAGTCTTTATTCATCTTTTCCATATAAAGAATTCTCCTTAACGGCATAATGCTGAAGCAGCATTTATATAGAACGCTGTGCATTATTTTGTACTTATTATCATTGTACCACCTTGCCTATAAACAATCAAGTATTTTGGTTAGTTTGTTACAAGATTTTTTTTAAATATTTCAAATATTGTGCAATTTGTTAAATTTTTTTTGATATTTTTGGTAAAAGTAAATCAAAAGCGCTAAAGCGTCCGAACTGCCGGTAAAGTCATCCGGAATGTGCTGTGCTTATTCTCTTTTGCGGGTTTCATCATTATATCTAATTTATGTAAGCGTAAATAAGTTATTTTTATACTCATTTTTCTATTGATTGCATATGGTTTAATGTGGTATAATTACTACCGTATTTATGCAGCCGGAAGCAGTGCGGCATATATATCAAGAGGGTGAGTGAATGAAGGACATTATTGTTGTTTATCCTAAAAAAGAAACAGCCGTTTCCCTCAGAACAATGATAGAAAAAAACGGCTTTCGGGTCACGCATATATGTGCTTTGGGTTCTTCCGCGCTTGAAATCGCGCATGAAAAGCAGAACGGAATTATCATCTGCCCCTTTTTTATGCGGGATATCACCGCCGCCCAGCTTGCGGAACAGGTTCCCCAGGGGTTTGATATAATAGCGCTTTCCCAAAACGGTTCCGAGCAGTATATGGGAAATTTAATAACGCTTCCCGTGCCGATTGACAGAAATGATTTTTTAAACACCGTTCATATCCTTGCAAGCAGCAAATCCAGCTTTACAAGGAGAACGGGGGATGACGGCGAATATATTTCAAAGGCAAAAGAGGCGCTTATGCACTATAGAGGCATGAGTGAAACGCAGGCTCATAAATATTTACAGCAGCAAAGCATGAGAAGCGGCAAAAAATTAGCCGCCGCGGCTATAGATGTGCTGGATAGTCTTACATAATAAGTAATCATTCAATAAAATCAGCGGTGTAAGCTTGCTTATCAAAAAGGTTTGTGATATTATGAAATTCGTTAAAATGCAGGGCTGCGGCAACGATTATGTTTATATAGATTGTATAAGCCAAAAGCTTGAAAACGAAAGCGAAGCGGCAGTCAAGCTCTCCAACCGTCACTTCGGTGTGGGTGCGGACGGGCTGATACTCATCAAAAAAGGCAAGACCGCGGATTTTGAGATGGTGATGTATAATGCGGACGGCTCCCGCGCGGAAATGTGCGGCAACGGTATCCGCTGTGTTTCAAGATATGTGTATGATAAAGGCTATATTTCTTCTGATAAGTTTACGGTTGAATCCATGGGCGTTGTAAAAAATATAAGCCTTGTTCTGGACGGAAATGCGGTTTCGGCGGTTCGTGTGGATATGGGCGCGCCCGTCCTTAAGGCGGCGGAGATCCCCGTGCTTGCCGAAACAGATAAGGCGGTCAACACCCGCGTCAATATCGGCGGCAGGGGTTTTGATATGACATGCGTTTCCATGGGCAATCCCCACGCAGTGATGTTCATTGATGAAAGCCCGCGTGATTTTGAGCTTGAAACATTCGGCCCGCTTTTTGAAAATCATAAAATTTTTCCGAACCGTGTGAACGCCGAGTTCGCGCGGGTCATAAATAAGAATGAAATAGAGATGCGCGTTTGGGAGCGCGGAACGGGCGAAACGCTTGCCTGCGGCACCGGCGCGTGCGCAACAGCCGTTGCGGCAATCCTTTGCGGCTATGCGGAAGACTGCGTAACCGTGCATCTGCTGGGCGGAGACCTGAAAATAGAGTGGGACGGCAATGAGGATTCTCCGGTTTATATGACCGGCGCCGCGGAATATTCTTTTACAGGTGAAGTCGATATTCAGAAAATCAGGAGGTTTAATATATGAAAATAAACGATAATTTTTTAAAGCTTGAGGGCTCCTATCTGTTCTCCACTGTTGCAAGAAAGCAAAGAGAGTATCAGCAGGCGCACCCGGATAAAGAGGTTATCCGCCTTTCCATCGGCGATGTCACAAAGCCGCTCGCGCCGGCTGTTATCGAGGCTATGCACAAAGCCGTGGACGAGATGGCTGACGAAGCCACCTTCAGAGGCTATCCCCCAGAGTACGGCTATGATTTTCTTTTAGACGCTATACAGAAAAACGATTATACGGACAGGGGTATTGCCGTTGATAAGGACGAAATATTTGTTTCGGACGGCGCTAAGTCAGACTGCGGAAATATCGGCGATATTTTCAGTACGGAGAATAAAGTAGCGATCTGCGACCCCGTTTATCCCGTTTATCTTGATTCAAATGTTATGAGCGGCAGAACGGATATTATCTATCTTCCCTGCAAGGCGGAGAACGGCTTTATGCCGCAGCTTCCGGATGAGGTTCCCGATGTTATCTACCTTTGCTTCCCGAACAACCCGATCGGCGTTGCCGCAAGCAGGGAGCAGCTTAAGGTGTGGGTGGATTACGCGAATGCGCACGGTTCGCTCATTCTTTACGATTCGGCTTACGAGGCGTTTGTAACGGACGATTCCGTCAGGTCAATCTATGAAATAGAGGGCGCAAAGACCTGCGCCATCGAGTTCCGCTCGTTCTCAAAAACAGCGGGCTTTACGGGCGTGCGCTGCGGATATACCGTTGTGCCCAAGGCGCTTGAATTCGGCGGTGTAAGCCTGAATTCCCTTTGGGCGCGCCGCCAGGCAACAAAGTTCAACGGCGTAAGCTATGTTACCCAGCGCGCCGCGGAGGCGGTTTACAGCGAGGAAGGCAAAAAGCAAACAAAGGAAATACTCGCTTATTATCAGCGCAATGTGAAAGCGATTTATGACGGCCTTACCGAAGCGGGCTTTACCTGCTACGGCGCTGTCAATTCGCCGTATGTATGGCTCTCGGTTCCGCAGGGTATGACCTCTTGGGAGTTCTTTGACGATCTGCTTGAAAAATGCCAGGTTGTGGGAACCCCCGGCTCGGGCTTCGGCAGCTGCGGAGAAGGGTATCTGCGCCTTACCGGCTTCGGCAATTATGAAAAAACGCTTGAGGCAATCGAAAGAATAAAGCTTGCCTACGGCAAATAAAAAAGCTATAGTTTAAAGTTTGGAGGGTATAAAAATGACAAAAACCGAACAGCTCTATGAGGGCAAGGCAAAAAAAGTTTGGGCAACGGAGGCTCCCGATATAGTGATTGTGGACTATAAGGATGACGCCACTGCCTTTAACGGCAAAAAGAAGGGCACCATCGCGGGCAAGGGCGTTGTCAACAACAAAATGAGCAACTACCTTATGCAGATCCTTGAAAAATACGGTGTTCCCACCCATTTTATCAAGGAGCTTTCAGACAGGGAAACGGCAGTTAAAAAGGTTTCCATTATACCGCTTGAGGTCATCATCAGGAACCGTGCCGCCGGTTCTATCTGCAAAAGGCTCGGCCTTGAGGAGGGTATGGATTTTGTTGCCCCTTCCATCGAGTTTTCTTATAAATGCGATGAGCTTGACGATCCGCTGATTTCGGAATACCACGCAATTTCCTGCGGCTTTTCAACACGGGAAGAAGTGGACAAGATTAAAGAAATGGCGTTTAAGGTAAACGATATATTAAAGGAATATTTTGCCTCCATCGGTGTGGAGCTTATTGATTTCAAGCTGGAATTCGGCAAAACCTCCGACGGAGAGATTGTGCTTGCGGATGAAATCAGCCCCGACACATGCCGTTTCTGGGATATCAATACGCACGAAAAGCTGGATAAGGACCGTTTCCGCCGCGACCTCGGCGGAGTAGAGGACGCTTATGCGGAGATGATGAAAAGAACGGGGTTGGAGTAATGCCGAACGATACATATAATTCGCCGTTCAACTCGCGCTACGCAAGCCGTGAAATGCAGTACATCTATTCTCCCGATTTCAAATTCAAAACATGGCGCAGGCTCTGGATCGCCCTTGCGGAAGCCGAGCGTGAGCTCGGTCTGAACATTACGCAGGAGCAGATTGATGAATTAAAGGCGCATGCCGAGGATATTGATTACGGCGCGGCGGCGGCATATGAAAAGGAATTTCGCCACGATGTTATGGCGCATGTCCACGCGTACGGCGACCAGTGCCCCAAAGCCAAGCCGATTATCCATCTCGGCGCAACAAGCTGCTATGTGGGCGATAATACGGATGTGATCACCATGCGCGAGGCGCTGCTGCTGATCAAGAAAAAGCTTGTGAACGCCATGGCAAGCGTAGCCTTGTTTGCGGATAAATATAAGGACATGCCTTGCCTCGGCTTTACCCATTTCCAGCCGGCGCAGCCTACCACGGTGGGCAAAAGGGCAGCCCTTTGGCTTATGGACCTTGTTATGGATTATAACGAGGTGGAGCATGTGCTTGATACGCTTATGCTGCTCGGCTCAAAGGGCACAACGGGCACGCAGGCGTCTTTCCTTGAGCTTTTCGGCGGAGATCACGAAAAGTGCAAGGAGCTGGACAGAAAAATCGCCCAAAAAATGGGCTTTAAAGCCTGCTTCCCCGTAAGCGGGCAGACATATGCAAGAAAGCTGGACACCATTGTTTGCAACTGCCTTGCGCTGATTGCCCAGTCCTGCTGCAAGTTTTCAAACGACCTGCGGCTGCTTCAAAATCTTAAAGAGATAGAGGAGCCGTTTGAAAAGCACCAGATCGGCTCTTCCGCAATGGCATATAAAAGGAACCCCATGAGAAGCGAACGCATTGCCTCGCTCTCACGCTATGTCATGATAGACGCGCTCAATCCCGCGTGGACGGCGTCCGCGCAGTGGTTTGAAAGAACGCTGGACGACAGTGCCAACAAGCGCGTATCCGTGGCGGAGGCATTCCTTGCAACGGACGGTATCCTTGACCTTTATATAAATATCACGAGCGGGCTTGTTGTATATCCAAAGGTGATCCATTCAAGGCTCATGAGCGAGCTGCCGTTTATGGCAACGGAGAACATTCTTATGGACGCGGTGAAAAAAGGCGGGGACCGCCAAAAGCTGCACGAAAGAATACGCGTTCATTCCATGGCAGCCGCGGAGGTTGTAAAAATGCAGGGCGGCAAAAACGACCTCATAGACCGCATTGCCGCAGATCCGGAATTTAAGATGAGCAGGGAAGAGATACTTGCCACCATGAAACCGGAAAACTTCATCGGCAGGGCGCCGCAGCAAACGGCGGATTTCCTGAATGAAGTGATTCAGCCAATACTTGATGCCAATAAAGAGCTTCTTGGTATCAATGTAGAAATAAATGTTTAATCGGAGGTAAAAATGATTAATCTAAGCGTTTTGGACACATTTGCCAATCTGTTTTCCAATTTCGGAAATGTCAATTGGCAGCAAATCGTAATGATCGCAATAGGCGGGCTTCTCGTTTTCCTTGCGATCAAAAAAGAGATGGAGCCCACGCTCCTCCTGCCGATGGGCTTCGGCACAATCCTTGTAAACCTGCCTCTTTCCGGCGCCATCACCCAGGCCGGCTCAACGGAAGAAGGCCCCATCACGGTTCTTTTTGAAGCCGGTATATCCAACGAGCTGTTTCCGCTTTTGCTGTTCATAGGAATCGGCGCTATGATAGATTTCGGCCCGCTGCTCAAGAACCCGTGGCTCATGCTTTTCGGCGCCGCGGCGCAGTTCGGCATATTCTTTACATTCTTTGTTGCAGCTTTCTTCTTCGATTTCAAGGACGCGGCTTCCATCGCCATCATCGGCGCGGCTGACGGCCCAACCTCAATCTTTGTTGCGCAGGAGCTGAATTCAGCGTATCTCGGCCCGATTATGGTTGCGGCGTATTCGTATATGGCGCTTGTGCCCATTATCCAGCCGCCGGTCATCAAGCTGTGCACCACAAAGAAAGAGCGCCTTATCAGAATGAAATATCAGCCCGGCGAAGTTTCTAAGCTCACCAAAATCCTTTTCCCGATCATCATAACCGTTGTTGCCGGTCTTGTAGCTCCGAAATCGGTTGCGCTTGTCGGCTTCCTCATGTTCGGCAACCTTATCCGCGAATGCGGCGTGCTCAACGCCCTTTCCGATACGGCGCAGAATTCTCTGGCAAACATCATCACAATCCTGCTCGGTCTTACGGTTGCGTCAAGAATGTACTATGAAGAGTTCCTTCAGTGGCAGACGCTGCTTATTCTTGCGCTCGGTCTGATTGCGTTTATCTTTGATACGGCAGGCGGCGTGTTCTTTGCCAAAATACTCAATATCTTCCTGCCAAAGGAAAAGAAGGTCAATCCCATGATCGGCGCGGCAGGTATCTCTGCGTTCCCGATGAGCGGCCGAGTTGTAAACCAAATGGGTCTTAAAGAGGATAATCAGAACTTCCTGCTCATGCAGTCCATCAGCGTAAATGTTTCCGGTCAGATCGCTTCGGTTATCGCCGGCGGCCTTATCCTCACCCTTGTTGAAGAGATTATTTAACGGAGGTGCTTGTATGTTTAATTTGATTTCAAAAATAAGCGCGCTGGCTATGGCGCTTGAGCTTCACCCCGATTCATGGAAAGAAACGCTTCCCATTATGGTTATAGGAATGGTAGGCATATTCCTTGTTATAGGCGTTATCATTCTTATCACATACGGTCTTAATAAAGCCTCGCAGTCAGGCAAAAAGAAGGATGAGGACAGCGATAAGGATAAATAATATTCCTTAACCTCATACAGCAACGGCAGTCCGTGCCGGTTAAACCGCTCATGCTCAAAAGGCAGGGCGGTTTTTTTCGTTCAGCATTTGCTTTTCCTGTTTTCAAGGTCAAATATGAGCACGGCGCTTCCCAAAAGCATAAGTACCGAAAGCGCGGCGTTTACGCTTGTCGGGCGCACGATCGTTTGGGAATAATTTGAAAACACCTCGTCTGCCTGCGGAAAAATCTGCGTCAGCGCAAGGCACACGGCGGCGCTGATTACGCCGTTTATTATTCGCCAAAGCAAAAAATCCGCATAGTTCATTTTTGCTTCTTTTATTACGGAAAATATTTGAAGATGAATGCAAAATCCTCCGAAAGCAAGGTAAAACGCCGTAGCCCAAAGCGGTATTCCGTCGGCGCAGGCTGTCGTTCCGCTCGTTATTTCCAAAAGCGGCATTATGGCTTCGGGCAGCTGAAGGTTTGTAGAAACCGCGCAGAAAAGTACGATATATGCCGTCATATGGATTGCGCTTTTTGCCGACTGCTCCGCGCTCTTGTTCAGCGCGTCTGCGGGCGGCAAAGATAAAAAGCTGCTTTCGCCCTCCTCGCTTTTACCCCAGATAAACCCGCCCAAAAGGGCGCTTATCAATGCGCCTGCCGTAACGCTCGCAAAAAGCACCGCGCCCTGCGTTCTGCTTTTTAATATGCCGACGCCGAGCGCTGTAATAATGAACCCCGCGCCGCCGCTGAAATCGAACCGCAAAAGCCGCCTTGCGCAGGCAGCATCTATATCCGCGTTCCTGTATAGGTTCGCGGTAAGCAGCGCGCCGGTAGGGTAGCCGCCGAGCAGTCCCAGAAATACTGCCGGCCCCGCGCATTTGGGCAGGCGTAAAATTTTACAGGTCACAGGGCGCAAAATGTTTTCAAGCGCGGTTCCGGCTGCGCTGTGCTGTATGAAATTGAAAATAATCAGCAGCGGCAGCAGGCTCGGTATGATCACCCTTTGCGCAAGCGCCGCGCCGTAAAGCGCGCCCTCCTTTGCCTCCGGTGAAAAAATAATCAGTATGCCGGCTGTGAAAAGCGCCGCGAAAAGCAGCAGAGTATCTTTTTTTATTTTCATAAAATCACCTACTTAATTCATATAAATTAACGGTGGTTTTATGAAAAAAAGATTGGTGAAATCCCGCGCCGGGGACGCAGAGCGCTGCTTTACGGGCAGACCGCATATAGAGCTTTATGGTTCTTCCGCCTGCGTCGTGGACGGTCTGGAGTCGGTTTTGGAGTATTCGGACGGGAAAATCTGCCTTGCGGCAGGCAAAAAGCAGGTGATATTCCGCGGCAGCGATTTGCATATTGATTCCTTTACGCCCCTCGGCGCCGTCGTAGAGGGGCTGATCGTCAGCTTGGAGTTTTCAGATGCTGATTAAATGGGTAAACTGGTTTTTCGGTTATGTGGAATTTTGCTTTACCGGCGGCTTTGCGGACGGCTTTGTAAACAACTGCTATTCCCGTAAAATCAATATAAAAAATATCCGCTCCAAAGGCGGCGCCTTATGCGCAAGGTGCAGCATAAAAACCTATAAAAGGCTGCATATACCCGCCCGTGAAAACGGCGGCAGGCTCCGTATACTGAAAAAGCGGGGGCTGCCGTTTATGCTGCGCCCGTTGAAAAACAGGTGGGGCGTGTTTTGCGGCATGCTGTTTTTTGTGTTTTTTATATCTTTTATGGGCGGATTTATTTGGAATGTAACGGTTGTGGGAAATGAAACCCTTGAAGCGTCAAAAATAGTGGATTACCTTGCTCAGAACGGGTTTAAAACAGGCGCGCGCTGGGCGGATACGGATAAGGAAAACCTTGAATTTGCCGTTATGGCGGATTTTGAGGAAATCGCGTGGATATCCATAAACCATTTCGGCTGCCTTGCGCAGGTGGAGATCCGCGAAGCCACTCCCAAGCCGGAAATTGAAGACAATAATACCATAACGAATGTTACCGCAAAAAAGGACGGCGTTATCGTAAAGGTAACCGCTTTGGGCGGCTGGAGCGCGGTAGAAACGGGAGACGCGGTAACAGAGGGGGATCTTCTGATCTCCGGCGTGTATGAAGCCGATGAAACCGAAAGCCTTAAAAAAAATCATTTCGCCCACGCCCACGGCACCGTTATAGCGAAAACAAGCTATGAAATTACAGTCACCGTCTCCCGTGAGCAGAGCGAAAAGGAATGTACGGAAGAAAAAGAATATAAAACGCTCTATTTTTTCGGAATCGAAATCCCGCTGTATATCGATAAAAGCCGCACCAATACGGTTTCCGATTATCAGAAAGAATATCTTGTGTTAAACGGCTTCCGCCTGCCCATAGGCATATATACCGAAACGCGCCGTACATATACCCAAACCAAATACAGCGCAACGGATGAGGAGCTGAGGAGCATTGCCGCCGCGGAGCTTGAAAAAAAAGAAGCCTCGGAGCTTAAGGATTGTGAGATAATCGGCAAGAGCGAAGAAGAGCAGATAACGGAAAGCGGGCTCACGCTTACGGTGAGCTATTCCCTGCTGGAGGATATAGGAGAGGAAAAAGAAATTATTTTTTCGCAGTCAGATGATGATAATTCTTGAAACACAGTGGGATGTGTGATAAAATAAGAAAGAAAAAAAGGAGGAAGATATATGCAGATGACCTTCCGCTGGTTCGGAGACGGGCTGGATACCGTTTCTCTTGAACAGATCAGGCAGATACCCAATGTTACGGGCGTTGTTCCGGCGCTTCATGATGTTCCCGCAGGCGAGGCGTGGAGTGAAAGCAGAGTCAGGGCAATGTATGAGGAGGTAACCGCCGCGGGGCTTTCCATGGAATGTATAGAAAGCGTAAATGTTCACGAGGATATTAAGCTTGGTCTTCCGACGCGCGATAAGCTTATAGAAAATTATATAACCTCTATAAGGAACCTGGCAAAGGTGGGCGTAAAATGTATATGCTATAATTTTATGCCGGTGTTTGATTGGACCCGTACAGACCTTTATATGCCCCTGCCGGACGGCTCTACCTGCCTGTCTTACGACGGCAAACAGGTAGAGGGCAAGCTGCCGGAGGATATGTTCCGTGAGATAGACGATAATTCAAACGGCTACGCAATGCCCGGCTGGGAACCCGAAAGAATGGGAGAAATCAAAGCGCTTTTTGAAAAATATAAAGGCATAACCGAAGAGGACCTTTGGCGCAATCTGAAATATTTTCTTGAGGCAATTATGCCCGTCTGTGAGGAATTGGATATTAAAATGGCGATCCACCCGGATGATCCGCCGTGGGGCATTTTCGGCTTGCCGAGAATCATAACGGGCAAGGACGCGCTTTTAAAGCTCGTCAGAATGGTGCCCAGCAAATGCAACGGCATAACGCTTTGCACGGGCTCCCTCGGCGCAAGCCCTGAAAACAATATACCGGATATCATCCGCACCCCGGAGATCGGCGAAAGAATTTACTTCGCGCATCTCCGCAATGTTTCAATCAATGACCAATGGTTCAATGAAACCGCTCATGAGAGCGCCGCGGGCTCGCTGGATATGTATGAGATCGTCAAGGCGCTTCAGGAGGCGGGCTTTGACGGCTATGTCCGCCCGGATCACGGCAGAATGATTTGGGGAGAGGTAGCAAGACCCGGCTACGGTTTATATGACCGCGCCCTCGGCGTGTGCTATATAAACGGGCTTTGGGAAGCAGTTGAAAAAAGCAGAAAGGAAAAATAATATGACCCATACAAATTTAAAAGGCAGGGTTGCCGTTGTAACCGGCGGCGGCGGCGTGCTTTGCGGCGCGTTTGCGAAAACCCTCGCGGCACAGGGCTGTAAGGTTGCCGTGCTTGATTTGAAT
Organism: uncultured Bacteroides sp.; assembly: GCA_964405895.1. GTDB lineage: Bacteria > Bacillota > Clostridia > Oscillospirales > Acutalibacteraceae > Eubacterium_R. The sequence goes on from CAYOPQ010000040.1 coordinate 16,293, forward strand.
GAAGAGGCGGCGCAGAAATGCGCGGATGAGATCAACGCAGGCGGCGGAGAGGCAATAGCGGTTGCGTGCAATGTGCTTGAGCTTGAATCCATGGAAAAGGCAAGGCAGGAAATCAACGAAAAGCTCGGCACCTGCGATATTCTTCTCAACGGCGCAGGCGGCAATAACCCCAAGGGCACAACCACAAAGGATACCCTTGAAAAAATAGACCTTGTTCAAAAGGATGAAAATATTAAAACCTTCTTTGACCTTGACCCGCAGGGCATCAGCTTTGTGTTCAACCTCAATTTCCTCGGCACGCTTATCCCTACCCAGGTGTTCGCGCGCGATATGGTTGAAAAGGACAATTCCTGCATCGTTATGGTAACCTCTATGAACGCCTACAGACCGCTGACAAGGATCCCGGCTTATTCCGCGGCAAAAGCGGCAGTCAAGAATTTTACGGAGTGGATGGCAGTGCATTTCGCCCCCATGGGTATCCGCGTAAACGCCATCGCGCCCGGCTTCTTCTCAACCAAGCAGAATAAAACGCTACTCTGGAATGAGGACGGCACCCCAACCGAGCGCACGGGCAAGATACTTGCCGCTACGCCGATGAACCGCTTCGGCGAGCCGGAAGAGCTGGACGGCACTTTGCTCTTCCTCTGCGACGAGGAATACAGCGGCTTCATTACGGGCGTAAGCATTCCCGTGGACGGCGGCTTCAACGCTTATTCAGGCGTATAAAACCATGTGCTTTAAGGCAGTCTGCATTCGGCAGGCTGCTTTTTTA
>CAYOPQ010000041.1:0-16904 GCA_964405895.1 uncultured Bacteroides sp.
AATGCTTGTTTATGTAATTTTCGCTCATTATAAGGCATATATATTTTATGCTTTTCAAATATTCGTCGTCAAACCTCTTTTTCCAGTGTGGGTTGCGCCGGCGATCAGTATTATCATAGCAAATCCCCCCTTACTGATTTTAACATATATTTCTTTCTTGTCAATGTTTATAACATGGATTGAAAGCGGCGGCGTTCATCCAGTCGGGCGGATATGTATCTGAATATCGCTTTTTGCGCGTTTTTGTTTTCTGAATATTTTTTGGAAAATCCTGCATATCGGTACTTGCACAACAATCTCTTATTGTGCTATACTTAGTAAAAAGGGAAATTATACGCTGTGATTCAATTTCAGGAGGACTTTTAATTATGCCTTACTATTACGTCACATTAGCGGTAGGAGTTGTTGTTTCTGCGGTTTTTCTGTTTTTCAGAGCTAAGGGCGCAAGTATAAGAAATCTGTTTTTCAAAATCGTATCCAGTCTGTGTTATCTGCTGACCATGGTGTTTGCCTTTAATGCAAATCTCCACAATTATCCGGCTTACGGTTCATTGCTTATCATGGGCGGTATTCTTGGGCTGTGCGGCGATATTGCGCTTGATCTTAAATACATATATCCTAACGATGCAAATTCTTATTTAAAAGCGGGCTTCCTCTTTTTCCTTGTAGGTCATATTTTCTACAGCGGCGCCGTTATATATCATAATCAGTTTAAGTGGTGGTGGGTCGTTGTATGCGTCGCAATCGCTTTGGCGCTGGCTTGCACAACCGTTTTCACCGCAAATACAATGAAAGTCCATTATGGAAAATTCAGAAAAGTCGTTCTGTCTTATGTTGCTTTTCTGCTTCTGACAAATACTGTTTCGATCTTTGCGGCTTTCGTTACGAAAGAAACATCAATGATCGTTATGGCGGTCGGCTCAACCTTATTCACCTTGTCCGATGTGGTGCTCAACTTTACCTATTTCGGCAGAGGGTGGGATAAACCCGTCCATTTATTCGTCAATCATTTTTTATATTATGCGGGTCAGTACCTGATAGCCGCCTCAATCATTTTTATTTAAATGCTGTCAAAAATCCTCCCATTCTGAAACGGGAGGATTTTTTGCGCCTAAAATTCTTTCGTTTTGTATTGATTTACAGCCGAACGAACAGCCTTGTCAATCTTTTTTTCAATAATATTTTTGTTTTTACATAACATTTATGTATTATGTTTTGTAACTTAATAATAAATGCCTATTGCAAAATTCGATTAATTTTGTTATTATATTATAGTATTATTTTATTGTTGACGGAGGGTAATCGTTAATGAAAAAAATCGTTTCTTCATTTTTATGTGTTGCTATGGTGTTAGCCGGTGTGTTTGCGTTTACGGGCTGCACAAATACTTTTGAGGATTTGACCTATGATATTGTATTGATTACCGACGGCGGCACTGTTAGTGACGGTTCTTATAATGAAAGTGCTTGGAGCGGCATTACTTCCTATGCCGAAGAGCTTAACGCCTCCGCTGCCGACGGCGAAGAAATCACATACAGATATTATCAGCCGTATGTTGAGGACGGCGGAACGCTTTCAACGGACACGGCTTTGGAGTACATAGACCTTGCGGTTCAAAACGGAGCGGAATTCATCGTGCTTCCCGGTGAAGTCTTTGAGGTTGCCGCGTATGAAGCGGCCAGGCAATACAGCGATGTCAACTTCATTCTTGTGGACGGCACCCCTCATGCCGAAGATGATGATACGGATGCTTATATTGAAAATGTTATGACGATTTCTTTCGATACGCTCCAGAGCGGTTTCCTCGCGGGTTATTACGCCGTTATTACGGGTAATACAAAGCTTGGCTATTTCGGTTCTGTAAATTCGGATACTTCAAGCTCATACGGTGCAGGCTTTGTTCAGGGCGCGCAGTATGCCGCGGATCAGCTTGGTATACCCGTAACTCTTGATTATGCGGATTACGATTCCTCTGCGCTTGATTACAGCTATGATTTTACCATTACCGCAAATTATGTTGCGATTGATGAAACTACGGATGAGGTTTATACGGTTGTCGTTGTAAACGGTTCCGGATCCGGTACATATACTTGGGGTCAGAATGTTACGATTACGGCAGACCCTGCTCCGGAGGGCATGGTATTTGATCACTGGGAATGCGTCAGCAATACCGAAGGTGTAAAAGACAGCAAAGTAAATATCTCTGATGACGATGCTGCAGAAATGAATCTTCTTGTTGAAGAGTGCGACTGCACGATTACCGCCGTATATACGGAAGCGCCGTCAACCACATATCCTGTAACGGTAAATTATGCGGACGGCACGGTTTACTCAACGCAGTATATCATGGCAGGGGAGTCATGCAATGTTGTTGCGCCGGTTGCTGAGAGCGGTATGGTATTTGATCACTGGGAGATCAGTGACGACAGCGAAGGCGTTATAGACGATATTTATTCAAGTGATACTTGGGTATATGTAACGGAAGAGAACCAGGGTTTGACCCTTACGCCTGTTTATGTTGAATCAGACGCCCCCACATTTAATGTAACCGTTGTTACAGGCGAGGGCGGAGACGGCGAATCTACCGGCTCAGGCTCTTATACCACAGGCGATGTTGTTACCATTGAAGCGGCTCTGCCCATGGAAGGATATATCTTCTCTCATTGGTCAACTACTGATGCGGACGGTTACAGCGTGGATATCGTTATGGATAACGAGTATTATTCCACAACTACATATACAATGGTAAACCGTTACCAGGCTATTGTAGAAAAAATGTTCAACGAGGGCGTGACCGCTGTATACGCCGGCGGCAACTCGGAATACAGCGTTGTATCAGACGCCACATGGAACTACAGCTATACAAAGCTTGGAATAGGCGCTGAAAACGCGCAGTCCTCCTGGGACAACTATTTGACCACAACGATCAAGGATTATGGCAGCGCAATCAAAGCCTGCCTGGAGAATTTCCTGGGCGGCTATAACTATACGGGCGACTGCTCTAATGACGGAATCTATCTGAGCACGGTTGACGAGGATGCGCAGCAGGCTTATGACGAGATTTACAGCGCGCTTGCTGACGGCTCTATATCCATCACAGATGTTGCGCCGGGCGGTGATGTCAGCCAGGTTGTAAATTCCAATTGCTTTACGCTTGATTATTGGGTCACCTCGGATACCTCCGCCGATAACAGCTGACAGCGGATTTTATACGGATAAAGTTTAATAACCATAATAAAAAGGTTCTGCAATTCTTGACCGGGCTTGCGCCGCGGCTGTATTGCAGAACCTTTATTTTTTAATATTTGTATAGGAAATTTTTTTAAGCGATGTTTAAAGCAGTTTGTCCTTTTCCACCGCTTTGTTAACGGCATTGTGAACTGCGTTTTCAAACCCGTCTGCCTGGAGAGATAATACGCCTTCAATCGTTGTGCCTCCCGGCGAGCATACCATATCGGTGAGCTTGTAGGGATGTTCGCCGCTCTCAAGCACCATCTTAGCGCTTCCCATAACGGTTTGAGCGGCAAATTTTAACGCAAGCTCCTTATTCATTCCGTTTTTTACGCCCGCTCTTGCCAGCGCGTCAATAAACATATATGAAAACGCGGGTGCGCATCCCGCAATTACGCCGAATAAAGGAAAGCTGCTCTCCTCCAACTCGGTGATTTCGCCCACAGCGCTGAAAACGGTATTGACAAACGCCTTTGCCTCATCACTTGCGGAATCGTTTGCGCACATTGCGCTGCAAGCTGCGCCGACTTTTGCATTGATATTGGGCATGACCCTTATAACGGAGCAGGGCGCCCCAAGGTTTTCTTCTATGAAAGCAATTGTTTTTCCCGCCGCAATGGAAACCACTGTCTTTTTACCGCACACAATGCCGCTGATTTCCTTTAATACGCTTTCAAGCACATTCGGCTTGACAGCTAAAAGCACAATATCGCTTTTTTCCGCGGCTTCCGCTGCGCTTTGCGCCACATCAATTCCCGTTTCCGCTCGCAGAGCTTCGGCTTTTTGCACATCCTTGTCATAAGCGCAAATGTCTTCGGGCAAGACGGCATTACGGGCTGTTACGCCCCTTATGATGGCTCCCGCCATGTTTCCGCAGCCTATAAAAGATAGTTTCATATTTATATATCCTCCTTTTGCTATTTTCCTTTCAGTTTGCTGTATTTTTCCCGCGTTGCAAGCCCGCCCCGTATATGCCTTTGCGCCTTGTTTTCATCAAGCACGGTTTTCACTTCGTCATAAAGCAGTTTGTCAATCTCTCTCAGCCGTTTGGTAACATCAATGTGAACGGTAGATTTGCTTATTCCGAAAACTGCCGCCGCCTGCCGCACGGTTGCGCCTGTGTCGCGTATGTATTCACCTATTTCAACGCATCTTTTCTCTACATTACCTATCAAGGCTTTCACCTTCCTCGGTAATATATATTTAAATACGCCGAAGGTTATACATTTTTTTGAATACAAGTGTATGGCTTTTACTTATTTTAACTCATAAATTAAAATAAGTAAAGGTATTTACATATTTGTTTTTATTATGCTATAATTAAAAAGTATATAGTTAGTATTTATTTTTTAATTTTGAGGTGCTTCATGGTCTACGAATTACAAAAGGATAATTATAAAGCCTTCAGCGTTTTTAAAGATAATGTGCTTGAGCCGCGTTCATATTTTATTCCGTATTCCTCTGAAAAAGAACTTAAAGCAACGGATATTAGAACGGAGCGCTATTCCTCTTCCATGGTTGCCGTTCTCTCCGGCGAATGGCGCTTTAAATATTATGAAAAAGCATCGCAGCTGCCTAAATCCTTTGATACGGATAAAGAGGAATGTGATGTTATATCCGTTCCTTCCTGCTGGCAGTTTACGGGTTATGAAAAGCCTTATTATATAAATTCGCGTTATCAATTTGAGTGTGATCCGCCGCATTTCCCCGAAGATTGCTCCGTCGGCGTCTATATTAAAAAATTTATGCTCGGAGAGCTCGGCGGTAAATATACCTTAACTTTTCTGGGCGTTGCGCCGTGCTTTGATTTATTTGTAAACGGAAAATATGTGGGTTACAGCGAAGGCAGCCATAACACCAGTGAATTCGATATTACCGCAAACCTTCTTCCGGAGGATGAAAACGAAATTGTAGTATGCGTTCATAAATGGTGCAGCGGCACATATCTAGAATGTCAGGATATGTACCGCAACAACGGTATTTTCCGCGATGTCTATATCACCCGCACCGGCATGAACTCCATATATGATTTTGAAGTGCGCACGAGCCATAGGTCTGACGGTACTTATCTTTTGGATGTTATTCCGATTTTTGACATCAGCGATGAGGTTACTTTTACCGCAACGGTTTGCGACGGGGATTCGGTCATAGACGAAAAAAGCATAAATGTGTGCCCCGGCAAGGTGGATAAAATCACCTTTGATGTCCTTGATGTGCTGGAATGGTCGGCTGAGCTCCCCAAGCTCTATACGCTTTATCTGAAGCTGGAAAAGGGCGAGGGGCTCTGTGAAATAATCCGTAAAAAAATCGGCTTCCGGCATACGGAGATCAAAAAAAATATTTTTTATTTCAACAATAAAAAAATAAAGCTCCTCGGCGTCAATCATCACGATACAAATCCGAAAACAGGCTATGTCATGTCTGTTGAGGATATGGAAAAGGATATCAAAATCTTTAAGGAATACAATGTCAACTGCGTGCGCACCTCGCACTATCCGCCGGATCCTGCTTTTATAGACCTCTGTGACGAATACGGCGTTTATGTTGTGGATGAGGCTGATATTGAGTGCCACGGGGTCGGCGAGATTCACAAGCCTAATCTGATAGCGCAGGATTCAGCGTGGAAAGAGCATTTTTGGGATAGGGTGTCCCGTATGTACCAGCGTGATAAAAACCACCCGTCTATCACAATGTGGTCTCTCGGAAATGAGTCGGGCGGCTACCATTGCCAGGATTATTGTTACGATCATCTGAAAAAGCTTACGGATATACCCGTCCATTACGAGGGCGCGTGCCGCACAAAGCGCTGGTCGTATGATGTGCTTTCGCAGATGTATACTTTTCCGAATATCTGCAAAAAAATAGCTGCCGGCAGGGGACTGCCTGCAAAATTTTACGAAAAACCGTTTTTCCTTTGCGAATATGCCCACGCAATGGGCGTAGGCGCGGGCGATCTGGAAACCTATGTCAATCTCTTTTACAGCTCGGATATTATGCTCGGCGGCTGTATTTGGGAATTTGCCGACCATGCGGCTTATGATGAGAACGGCGCCTATGAATATACTTACGGCGGCGACAACGGCGAATGGAAGCATGACGGGAATTTCTGCGTTGACGGCTTGTTCTTCCCGGACAGAACGCCGCATACAGGCGCGCTCCAGATGAAAGCCTGTTACCGTCCGGTTCGGGCAAGCAGGAAAATCGGCGGCGAATTTGAATTTTATAATCATATGTTCTTTAAGAGCGCTGAATTTACGGTGCATTACTCCGTTCTGCACGACGGCGTTGAATCGGATTCAGGTTCCTTTAATATCTATGTTGACCCGCAAAATTCAGAAAGAAAAACAATACCCCTTACAGAAAAGGGGCACACCTCGGTTATCTTTACTTACTATGACGGTGATATTGAAATCGCAAGGGAGCAGATCATCATCCAGCCGGCGTACAGCGCTTCGGATATAAGCTCCGTTACCGCTGAGAGCAACAGTTCGCCGCTTACCGTTTCGGAGAGCCAGGGCAGAATCATCGTTGCTTTTAAAAACGGCTCGCTGCGCTTCAACTACAAAAGCGGAGAGATGGAAAGCTATGTCTTCAACGGAAAGGAGCTTTTGAATCAGATTCCGCTCGGAAACAGCAGGGGCTTTGTACCCAGCCTCTACAGAGCGCCGCTTGATAACGATATGTATTTAAAGCTTGTTTGGCATAAAGAGGGGCTTAATCATATTGTTTGGTCAAAGAAAAAGTGTTCCTATGAAAAAGTGGGCAATACCGTTGAGATTTCCGCAGTCTACAGAATAAAAACAGCGGCATATCCGTTTGCGGGTGTCTTCAAGGTCAGGTATACGGTCAATCAGCTGGGCAGGATCGCCGTTGAATATGTATATAACAGGCTTTTATTCAAATTTGTTCCGCGGCTGGGAATGCTTGTTGAAATGCCGAAGAGCTTTTCCAATATAACCTACTTCGGGTGCGACGCCGAATCACTTTCGGATTTCCATGCGCACGCCGCTGTGCGCCGCGTTTCAACAACGGTTGACGATATGAATGTAAACTATATCAAGCCGCAGGAGAGCGGCATGCGATATAATACTTTTTACGCGGAGGTCACGGACGATTCCGGCACCGGCTTGAGGATAGAAAGTAAAAAGCCGTTTGTTTTCAACGCAAGCCCGTATAATGCAGAGCAATGCGAAAAAGCCACGCATAAAGAGGATCTTCTTTCGTTTAATACCACAAATGTGCAGATAGATTCCTATATGCTCGGCGCCGGCTCCAATTCCTGCGGCCCTATACCCGGTAAACAACACAGAAAGCTTTCCGTATGGTCGCATAAAGGCTCGTTTATTGTTACTCCGCTTGGTGATTAAATGTTTAAAATAGGAAATGATATCGTTTTAATATCAAGGGTTGAAAAAAGCGCGGAAAATAAACGCTTCCTTGAAAAGGTGTTTACGCCGGGGGAGCTGCTGCACTGCAAAACGGCACAGAGCCTTGCCGGTGTGTTCGCCGCAAAGGAAGCGTATTTAAAGGCGCTGGGTACGGGTATCACAAAGCCTTTGAGCAGCGTGGAGATCGTGTACGATAAAAAAAATAAGCCGCATATTGCCGGTGCTGAAAACTGTGATATTTCAATCAGTCATGACGGCGATTATGCCGCGGCGGTTGCCATTGTGTGGGATTAGATATGAGAATTTTAACAGCAGAGCAAATCAAGCAAGCGGAAAATACCGCTTTTGAAAGGTATTTTACCGAAGCGCAGTTGATGGAAAAAGCCGGTGAGAAGTGCTTTGAAAAGATCATTGCGTATTACGGTGAAATTATACACGGCAAAAAAGTTTCCGTAGTGTGCGGCAACGGTAAAAACGCCGGGGACGGCTTTGTGATTGCCAAAAAGCTTTTGCAGTTCGGCGCAGCTCCCGAAATCGTCATTGCGGATAAATTTCCCACCCTGCCGGAGCCGCTTATGTACTTTGAAGACGCCGAAAACTCCGGCGTTGCCGCCGTTCCTTTTGAGGAGGCGCATTTGAGCGGTACGCTTATTGTGGACTGTATTTTCGGCATCGGCTTTCACGGCGAGCCGAGAGAGCCGTTTTCCAAAGTGTTTGACAGTATCAATAAATCCGGCGCTGTTGTTGTGTCTGTGGATACGCCGAGCGGCACCAACGCCTCTGAGGGAACGGTATACAAGGCTGTAAAAGCGGATCTCACCATTGCCATATCCACGCTTAAATACTGCCATGTGCTTCCGCCGGCAAATCATTACTGCGGAAAGACGGTAGTTGTTAATATCGGTATTCCGAACGACTGCTTCCCGTTTGACTGCCCGCATACCATAACCAAAAAAGCGGTAAAGCGCTGTTTCCCGAAAAGAAATAAAAATGCGCATAAGGGGCAAAACGGCCATCTTTTAAATCTATGCGGCAGTTATCTTATGCCGGGTGCCGCGGTGATCTGCGCAAAGGCGGCGCTTAAAACCGGGGTAGGGCTTCTTAAATGTGCGTTTCCGAAGTCCGTATATCCCGTTATGACGGCGCATCTCTTTCAGCCGGTTTTCGCGCCTATGAGCGAGAATGAAAGCAAAACCTTTTCCATGGGCTCGCTCAATAAAATAACAGATGAACTGCAATGGGCGGATTGCGTTGCGTTAGGCTGCGGCATCGGAACAAACGATGATACGCAGGTGATTGTAAATCAGGTGCTGCGTTCAAGCGAGGTGCCTGTGGTTCTTGACGCGGACGGCATAAACTGTGCGGCTGCGAATATACATGTATTAAAGGACGCTCAGGCTCCTGTTGTTTTAACGCCTCATCCCGGCGAAATGGCGCGTATTTTGGATAAAAGCGTAGCGGATATTGAAGCGGGCAGATTCGAAACGGCAAAGAATTTTGCAGCAGAATATTCCTGCGTTGTCGTTTTAAAGGGCGCAAATACGGTTGTAACGGACGGAAAGTCAGTTTATGTCAATTCCACGGGCAATCCCGGCATGGCAATGGGCGGTACGGGCGATATGCTTACGGGCATGATCGGCTCGTTTATCGCGCAGGGCATGGATGCCTATTCCGCAGCCAAATGTGCCGTGTATATTCACGGCTTGTGCGGAGACATAACTGCCCGTGAAATCAGCACGCGCGGTATGACGGTTGAAGATATGTTAGAGCTTTTGGGGGCGCTGATGAGCGAATTTGAATAACGGAATGATGATTTGAAAAGAGCAATCCCCTTTATTATCGCTTTTGCTTTTCTGTTCTCCGGCTGTACCGCCGCAGACGAAAACGCAGGTGTTTCAGACTTTTCAAAGGACGCCACTGTGCTGTTTCATGATTTTTCATATGAATGTGTTATCAGCTACAACGGCAGCTCGGTCACCGTTTCGGCTCAGTCCACCTCGGCGGCAGGTCTTGTCATTTCCTATGACGGGAAATATGTGGGCATCTCTTATGATGATATCAGCCTGACCCAGATCAATTCAAATTTTGAGCCGGCAAATCCCGCCGTGGCGCTCTATGAAGTGTTTGAGTTTGTAAACGGTGTGGAATCAGCGGATTTTTCTACCACGAAAAGCGGCTTTATCGTTCAGGGGGAAACCACCCTCGGCAGCTTCACGCTTGAAACGGACAGTGATTATTCCCCTGTGAATATAAGCTTTGCAGGCGCCGAGCTTGAATTTCAGTTTTCGTAAGCTTGTTATGGCGCTGCGGTTCTTTTTATAATTTATAAAAAATGACCCCGCAAAAGCCGCGGTTTCCGCGGTTCTTGCGGGGCTTTTTGTATTAAGATTACATTTCGTCGTCCGTATCAGCGGTGCTTTCGGGTTCGGCGCTTTCCTCTGCTTCTTCGGTTATCTGCTCTGCTTCTTCAGCCTTGTTTTTTCCTAATATTTCAGCTTTTTTAACCAGATTAAAGTTTATGCTTTCCGCGTCAGTTCTGGATTTGAATTCCTCAAGTATCGCGTTGATCGTTTTGTTTGATACGATTCCGAGATCAATAGTATTCACCTTTTTATCTTTCAGGGTGAACATGATCAGCGCGTGGCGCATGTCAAAATTCTTTGTAAGACTTGCCGCCGTATCCTTGTAAGCCTCTATTTCTTTAACATCATCGTAAAGGATTACATTATTGTCGTCCACACCCGTAAATTCGGCTTCGTCATCTCTGAAAATAACGCCGTTTGAAAATACTTCCTTTGTAACAAGAATCGCAATAATCAGTGCGAAAACCTCTATTACGGCAAAAATGATGCTCATGGTGCCGAATTGCTGTATAAGCTTAACAACGGCAAAAATGCCGTATCCGAGTATAGCTGCGTCAAGTATGATAATGACTGCCGTTACAACGGGGGATATAATCCTTATTGTTTTATTTTCGTTCATATGTATTTTCTCTCCTTGAATTTTGTATAGATTTCGCAGGAATCCAGCTTGAATTCTTTTCCCTGCATATATTCAAGCGTGTTGAATCCGCCGCCGAATATCAGCCTGTAGCTGCAAAGCGCCTGGCGGAACCTGCCTGTGTTTCTGCCGTATTTCCCGTCGTCTACAAGCGGGTGGCCTATATGTGCCATATGCGCTCTTATCTGGTGCGTTCTGCCCGTTATCAAGTCTATATCTAACAGCGATATACCGTTAAAGCTGTCCAGCACCGTGTATTTTGTTATGATCTTTTTTGCGCCGTCTGTTTGATTGTCAAATACCGAAACGGTGTTCTTTTTTTCGTCTTTTTTTATAAACGCTTCAAGCGTGGCGGAGGCTGTATCGAATTCTCCGTGTACTGCCGCAAGATAATGCTTTTCAATACGCCGCTCTTTCATAGCCAGATTGAGCTCTTTGAGCGCCGCGGCGTTCTTGGCGGCAATTATGATTCCGCTTGTGTTGCGGTCAAGCCGGTTTGCAAGCGCCGGCGTAAATGAGGCTTTATCAGGCTCCCATTCGCCGCTCTCATAAAGCCTGCGCTGGACTGAGGAAATCAGTGTGTTCACATATTCACTGCCGTCGGGGTGGCACAATACGCCGGTTTTTTTATTTATAAGCAGCAGGTTTTCGTCCTCATAAATAACATCAAGCGTTTTGGGGGCGCGCATAAAATCATAATAATTTGAGCGTTCCTGCAATACCTCGTCTTTAAGGTAAAGCTCCACAAGGTCACCCTCGCGCACCGTGTAGGATGCTTCGCACCGTTTTTTATTTACTTTTATGTTCTTTTTTCTTATCTCCTTAAACATCAGCGAACGCGGCAGACTCGGAAAATGCTTTTGCAGCAGCCGTTCAAGTTTCTGCCCTTCATCGCTTTTGCTCACTGTAAAAGATTTCATAATGCAATTATATATCATTTATTCGGAATTGTAAATAAGCTCTTTTGTTTAAATATGAAATCATGATTAAAACTGCTGTTAAATAGATGCGTTTTGCCGGCAGTATCTTCCAATTCCGTTCTTTCACCGCAGCCGTTTGCCACAGTTCACGATGAGGTCTGGAGGTGCTTGCTTTGCGCGGATTCGTCATTCAGTTCAAAGTGCATAAAAAAGTTTTCATTTCTACTTATAATTTTTAAAAATTACTTAAACTGAAAGTGTAGAGTATTTTTTATTTTTATGCTATAATAATTTGAATATGTTTAAAAAGGAAAATTTTTTATGGATAGATTCAAACTTGTGAGCGAATATAAGCCCACCGGCGATCAGCCGCAGGCTATAGACGCGCTCGTCAAAGGCGTGCTGCGGGGCGATAGGGAACAGACCCTCATGGGCGTTACCGGCTCCGGAAAAACCTTTACAATGGCAAATATTATTGAAAAGGTAAACAGGCCCACGCTTGTGCTTGCCCATAATAAAACGCTTGCGGCGCAGCTTTGTTCTGAATTTAAGGAGTTTTTCCCGGAAAATGCCGTGGAATATTTTGTTTCCTATTACGATTATTATCAGCCGGAGGCGTATGTGCCCACAACGGATACTTATATTGAAAAGGACAGCGCCGTAAACGAGGAAATCGATAAGCTGCGCCACAGCGCTACCGCCGCGCTTTCCGAAAGGCGCGATGTTATCATAGTAGCCTCTGTTTCATGTATCTATTCTATCGGCGACCCTATAGATTACCGCAATATGGTCATATCGTTGAGAAACGGAGCGCAGTATTCGCGCGATGCTTTGATCGCAAAGCTTGTTTCCATACAGTATGAAAGAAATGATATCAATTTTGTCCGAAATAAGTTTCGGGTAAGAGGGGATACGGTAGAAATCTTTCCGGCAGGTTCGTCCGGCAATGCAATCAGGGTGGAATTTTTCGGCGATGAAATTGACAGAATTGCGGAAATCAACCCGCTTACCGGTCAGGTGGAAGGGATTTTGTCCCACGCCTGTATCTATCCGGCGTCGCATTATGTTGTCAGTGCGGATAAAATGAAAATCGCCCTGCAAAAAATCTATAATGAAATGGCGGAGCGTGTAAAGTTTTTTGAGGAAAACGGCAAGCTCATTGAAGCGCAGAGAATCAAAGAGCGAACGATGAATGATATTGAAATGCTTCAGGAAACCGGCTTTTGCAAGGGAATAGAAAATTATTCAGCCGTTATGAGCGGAAGAAAGCCTGGAGAGGCGCCGTTCACTCTGCTGGATTATTTTCCGGATGATTTTCTGCTGTTCTGCGATGAAAGCCATGTTATGCTTCCGCAGGTCAGAGGAATGTACGGCGGAGACCACAGCAGAAAGGCAAGCCTTATTGAGTACGGCTTCCGCCTGCCCTCCGCTTTTGATAACAGGCCGCTGATGTTTGACGAGTTTTACGGTAAGGTCAATCAGGTTATCTTTACTTCGGCAACTCCCGGAGAGTTTGAAAAGGAGCATTCCACGCAGATTGTTGAGCAGATCATCCGGCCCACAGGTCTGCTCGATCCCGTTGTAACCGTTAAGCCTACCGACGACCAGATGGACGATCTTGTTTCGGAAATCAATCTCAGAACCGAGCGGCAGGAGCGGGTACTTGTCACCACGCTGACTAAAGCAATGGCAGAGGACCTTACGGCTTATCTTGAGGGCTTCGGAATCAAGGTGCGCTATATGCACCATGATATTGACACGATTGAGCGTATGGAGATCATTCGGGATCTGAGGCTCGGTGAATTTGATGTGTTGGTGGGTATCAACCTTTTAAGAGAGGGACTTGATATACCGGAGGTGTCGCTTGTTGCGATACTTGATGCGGACAAGGAGGGCTTTTTGCGCTCCGAAACATCGCTTGTTCAAACGATCGGCCGCGCAGCCCGTAATGCGAACGGTGAAGTCATTATGTACGCGGACAGCGTTACCCCTTCAATGGAACGCGCGATTTCGGAAACCGCACGCCGCCGTTCCATCCAGGAAAAATACAACGAGGAGCATGGCATTACGCCGCAAACCATCAAGAAGAGCGTGCGCGCCGTGCTGGAGATAACCTCTAAAGAAAAATTAGAGAGCAGGAGCAAAAAGCGTCTTTCTAAGCGTGAGCGTGATTCGCTTATCCAAAAGCTTACGGCAGAGATGAAAGAGGCGGCAAAGCTGCTTGAATTTGAGCACGCCGCTTATTTAAGAGATAAAATAAATGAACTTAAAAATCAGTAAACATGCCGAAAGGTGGTGCTTTTTATGAATAAAAATATAATCGTCAAGGGTGCAAGAGAGCATAATTTAAAGAACATTGATGTTGAGATACCGAGGGACAGCCTTGTTGTGTTCACAGGCCTTTCGGGTTCGGGAAAATCCAGCCTTGCCTTTGATACAATCTATGCCGAGGGTCAGCGCAGATATGTTGAAAGCCTTTCGTCCTATGCGAGGCAGTTCTTGGGACAGATGGAAAAACCGGATGTGGATTATATAGAAGGTCTCAGCCCCGCAATATCCATAGACCAGAAAACAACTTCAAAGAATCCGCGCTCAACGGTGGGCACGGTTACGGAAATCTATGATTATCTGCGCTTGCTCTATGCCAGAATCGGAATTCCGCACTGCCCTGTGTGCGGCAGAGAGATTGCCCAGCAGACCGTTGATCAAATCGTTGATAAAATCCTGTCCTATGACGAGGGTACCCGCATACAGATCATGGCGCCGATCGTCCGCGGCAGAAAAGGCGAGTACACCAAAGAATTTGAGGACGCCCGGAAAGCGGGCTATTCAAGGGTGCGCGTTGACGGCAGTATCTATGACCTTTTTGAAGATATAAAGCTTGAAAAAAACAAAAAGCATAATATAGAGATTGTTGTTGACCGCCTTGTTGTGAACGAATCCATCAGAAGCAGGCTTGCGGACAGCATTGAAACTGCAACGCATCTTTCAAAGGGTATCGTTATCTGCAATATTCCCGGCGATGATAAGGACGAATTGTTTTCGCTCGATTATGCCTGCCCGGAGCACGGCGTTTCAATAGAGGAAATGAGTCCGCGCATGTTTTCTTTCAATAATCCTTACGGCGCGTGCAAGCGCTGTACGGGGCTCGGCACCTTTATGGAGATAGACGAAAATCTGATTATCCCCAATAAAAAGCTTTCTATAAATCAGGGCGCTATTAAAGCAAGCGGCTGGAATGTTGCGGACGGATCGTCAATCGCAAAGATGTATTTTGAGGCCATAGCGGCAGAGTACGGCTTCTCGCTCGATATGCCCGTTGAAATGCTGCCAAAGGACGGCGTCCGCGCTATCCTTTACGGCACAAACGGCAAGAAAATCAAAATGAAGCGTGTGACCGCGTACGGCACGGGCACATATACAAACGACTTTGAAGGCGTTGTAAATAATTTGAAGCGCCGTTATGACGAATCCTCCTCCGAATGGGCGAGGGCGGAGATAGAGAGCGTAATGGTATCCTCACGCTGTCCCGACTGCAAGGGCGCGCGCCTTTCGCAGGCAAGCCTCTCCGTAACCGTGGGCGGCAAGAATATCTATGAATTCTGCAGTATGTCTATTTCCGAGGAGCTTGATTTCATAAACAAGCTTACCTTGACGCATAAGGAACAGCTTATCGGCAATCTGATTCTCCGTGAAATCAGGGATCGTCTTAGCTTCCTCAATTCCGTCGGCCTTGATTATCTTTCGCTCGCGCGCGATGCTGTCACTTTATCGGGCGGAGAAGCGCAGAGAATCCGTCTTGCCACCCAAATCGGCTCCTCGCTTATGGGTGTGCTCTATATTCTTGACGAGCCCTCCATAGGGCTCCATCAGCGAGATAATGATAAGCTGCTCGGAACGCTCCGGCATCTGCGCGATTTAGGCAATACGCTCATTGTAGTCGAACATGACGAGGATACGATGCGTGAGGCGGATTATATTGTTGATATAGGTCCCGGCGCAGGCGTCCACGGCGGCGAACTTATAGCTGCCGGAACGGTGGATGATATTATAAATTGCGAAAAGTCTGTAACCGGTCAGTATCTGAGCGGCAAAAAATCCATTCCCGTCCCGCAGAGAAGAAGAAAGGGCAACGGTCATTTCCTCACCGTTTACGGCGCGGCGGAAAATAATCTAAAAAATATTGATGTAGAGATACCGCTCGGCAAGTTCGTTGCCGTCACAGGCGTTTCAGGCTCCGGCAAGTCCAGCCTTGTCAATGAAATACTTTATAAATATCTGGCAAATAAGCTGAACAACGCCAAAAAGCGCCCCGGCAGCTTTGAAAAGATAAAGGGAGCCGAATACCTGGATAAGGTTATAGATATAGACCAGTCGCCGATAGGGCGCACCCCGCGCTCAAATCCCGCAACCTATACCGGCGTGTTTAATGATATCAGAGAGCTCTTTGCCTCAACGCCGGACGCAAAAATGCGCGGCTACAGGGCAAACAGATTTTCCTTTAATGTGAAAGGCGGGCGCTGCGAGGCGTGCCAGGGAGACGGCATCGTAAAAATTGAAATGCACTTTCTTGCAGATGTCTATGTACCGTGCGAGGTCTGCTCCGGCCGTAAATATAACCACGAAACCCTGGAAGTGAAATTCAAAGGAAAGAATATTTACGAAGTGCTTGAAATGACTGTTGATGAGGGCTTGGAGTTTTTTAAGCAGCAGCCGAAGATATACAGAAAGCTTAAAACCATTTCTGAGGTTGGGCTCGGGTATATCAAGATAGGCCAGCCCGCAACAACGCTTTCCGGCGGCGAGGCGCAGCGCGTAAAGCTTGCCACGGAGCTTATGAAACGCTCAACGGGCAAAACCATATATATTTTGGACGAGCCTACAACGGGGCTTCATACCGCCGATGTGCATAAGCTTATCAATGTGCTCAATGCGCTTGTGGACGGCGGCAATACCGTTCTTGTTATCGAGCATAATCTGGATGTTATAAAAACGGCGGATCATATCATCGACCTCGGTCCGGAGGGAGGTAAAGGGGGCGGCAGTATTGTCGTTACCGGCACACCGGAGCAGGTAGCCGCCTGCGAAAGCTCCTATACGGGTCAGTATCTTGCCCCGATCCTTAAAAAGGCAAAGGAAATTCATTAAGTAAAAGAGCCGGCTTTCGCGCCGGCTCTTTTTGTGTAAAGCTTTATGGATACATTCTGTTTTCATATTTTGTGTTTAATAAAATAAAAAGAACCTTGAAACCGCACGGTTGAGCGGATTTTCAAGGTTTTGTTTTTGGCAGGGGCAGAAGTGGCGAATGTACCCACTTGCGGTAACCCGGAAAAAGCGGCGGGTTCACGCTTTTCTTTGCTTTTTC
>CAYOPQ010000042.1:0-16895 GCA_964405895.1 uncultured Bacteroides sp.
CCCACTTTTTCCCTGCCCGCTTCAAACTGCGGTTTAATTAAGCAAACGGCACGGGAATCGTCTTTAAGCAATTTGCGAAGATTAGGAAAAATAAGCTTAAGAGAAATAAAGGATACGTCAACGCTTGCAAAATCAATTTTTTCGGGTATCTGATTTTCGTCAACATACCTGAAATTCGTGCGTTCAAGATTGATCACTCTTTCATCGCACCTGAGCTTCCAAGCCAGCTGCCCGTACCCGACATCTATTGCATAGACTCTTGCCGCTCCGTTCATCAGCATACAATCCGTAAAGCCGCCCGTTGAAGCGCCTATATCCATGCAGACCATGCCTGACAGCGCAAGCGGGAAAACCCGGAGCGCCTTTTCAAGCTTCAGACCGCCGCGGCTGACATATTTCAAGGTATTGCCGCGCACCTCAAGCTTATCATCCGGCTTTATTTCATAGCCGGGCTTGTCCGCCCGCTGATTGTTTACAAAGACCTGACCCGCCATGATGATCGCTTTTGCCTTTTCCCTGCTCGGAGCGTAGCCTTGCTCAAAGACCGCTATATCAAGCCTTGTTTTCTTGTTCATGCTTTATCACATCCAAAACGCCGCCGGTATCAAGCTTATATTTCTTAAGCTGAGATTCAACAGACGCCTGCTTAACAAATTCATCGTCTATTGCCGTATGGAAGAAATCGCCATGGATTCCGTTTTCTTTTAGCAGAGCCGCAAAGGTTTCTCCGATTCCGCCGGATTTAACGCCTTCTTCAAAGAAAAATATTTTTTCCGCGTTCGCGGCAAGCATAGCCGTTTCGGCAGACAGCGGCTTGATTTTATTCAGCTTTATAATAAAAGTATCGCTCAGTCGTTCAAATGCGCGGTAACATTCGCTGAATTCACGCCCGTAAGCGACTATACAGTTCTTGGCATGTATATCGCCGAACACAACGGCGTCCTGCTTTTGATATTCGTAATCCTCAGGCATTGCTCCGGCTTTTCCGCGCGGATACCTTACAGCAACCGCGCCGTCGTCATTATAGATCCCCTTCACAAACATGAGCGCGAGCTCTTCATAGTCGGACGGCGCATAAACGGTCAAACCCGGAATGCTGTTTAAATAAGAGGTGTCAAACACACCCTGATGGGATTCGCCGTCCTCACCTACGAATCCGGCCCGGTCAATTCCGAAAATGATTTTCAGGCCCTGCATAGCGACATCGTGAATCAGCTGATCATATGAGCGCTGCAAAAAGGTGGAATAAACGGCAAAAATAGGCACCATTCCGTTTTTGGCAAGTCCGCTCGCGAATGTTACGGCATGCTGTTCCGCAATGCCCACATCAAAAAATCGTTTCGGATATTTCTCCGCAAAATCCGCAAGCCCCGTGCCCTGAGTCATTGCGGCGGTAATACAGCATATTCTGGAATCCTTTGCCGCAAGGTCGCATACAATCCTGCCGAATGCGGAGGAAAAGGTTTCGCCGCTTGTTTTAGGCTCGCCTGTTTCCACATCAAACTGCCCTATGCCGTGGAACTGGGTTGGGTTCTTTTCCGCAGGGTCGTACCCGCTGCCCTTGACCGTGTTTACATGAACCAAAACAGAATGATTATGCGCCTTTGCGGTTTCAAGAGCGGCTACAAGCGCATTAATATCATGGCCGTTGATCGGACCGTAATATCTGAAGCCCAAATCCTCAAAAAAGGTTGCGTTATTATATATTTTTCTTCTTAAATAGCCATTGAAAGCGGTTAAAAATCTGTTTATCTGACTGCCTAAACGCGGCAGGCGGTACAGCGTTTTCCTTACGCCGGATTTAAAGGTAGAATACCGTTTTGAGGTTCTTACCTGCGTGAGGTGCTTTGCCATGCTGCCTACATTTTGGCTTATGGACATTTTATTGTCATTTAGAATAACTATAAGATTGCTGTGATTATCGCTTGCGCAGTTATTAAGCGCTTCATAGGCAAGACCGCCCGTTAACGCCCCGTCGCCTATAACCGCGATAACCTTTCCCCTTTCTTTCCTGATCTGCTTTGCCTTCGCAAGCCCGATCGCCTCACTGACGGACACGCTAGAATGACCGCTTGAAAAAATATCGTGCGCGCTTTCATTGGGGCGCGTAAAGCCGCTGATGCCGTTCTCAGTTCGCAAAGTGCCGAACTGCTCCTTGCGTCCTGTCAGGATCTTATGAGTATAGCACTGATGACCCACATCAAAGACGATTTGATCAACAGGGCTGTTGAACACCTTATGCAGAGCGACCGTGAGCTCCACAACGCCTAAATTGGACGCAAGATGCCCGCCTGTTTCGGATACGGTGCTGATGATCAATTTGCGTATTTCAGAACACAGCTGATTCAATTCATCGTCATTAAGCTGTTTCAGGTCATTAGGGGTATTCACTTTATCTAATACGGACACTTAATCAACTCTTTTCGTGCGAAAATGAAGCCTGCAAACAGAAGCAATTAAATATATACAAATCAATTGCTTCTGTTTATGAGGTAGTATGACAGCGTTTTAAGGAATTCGGTGTTGTCGAATTCGCTCAACTTTGAAACAGCCGCTTCCGTCAATTTTTTTACATCTTTCTGGGCATTTTCAACGCCGCGCAGAGTAACATAAGTCGTTTTATTGTTTTGAGCGTCCGAACCCGCAGGCTTTCCGAGTGCATCGGTACTTGAGGTTACATCCAATATATCGTCCTTGATCTGAAACGCAACGCCCAAATTATAAGCAAACGCAGACGCCGCCGCGATTTTTTTCTCATCTGCTCCGGCGGCAATACACCCAAGCAGACATGCCGCGGCAATCAGCGCGCCCGTTTTGAGCTTATGCACAGTCAACAGCTGCTTAATATCCGGCGTTTGGCTTTCATATTTTAAATCAATGACCTGACCGCCGACCATTCCGCTCACGCCTGAATTTTGCGCGAGCAGCGCGCAGGCGGAGGCGATTTTGGAATCGTCAAGCGAGGATTCGGTTATAATCTGAAACGCATAGGTCAAAAGCGCGTCGCCGGCAAGCAGTGCTACAGCCTCGCCGAATTTTTTATGGCAGCTTGGCTTGCCCCTGCGCATATCGTCATTATCCATACAGGGCAGATCATCATGAATAAGGCTGTAGGTATGCACAAATTCAACGGCGCAGGCAAAATCAAGCGCGTCATATCTGTCCGCACCGCACGCCCTTGCGAATTCAAGGCAGAGCACGGGTCTGAGCCGCTTGCCGCCGTTTGAAACGCTGTATTTCATTGCTTCTGCAACCTCGTCCTGCCCGCAGGTACATCTCGGTATAAGCTGCTCAAGCCTGTTTTCTATAATAGATCTGTCGTTATTGAGTATATTTTCAAATTCCAACTGTGTCATAATCAAAAACCTCTCTGCAAAAGTGTAATTCAGTTACTGTTATCGGAAAGCTCCGTAATCTTCTGCTTCGCGGTACTCAGCTTTTCGTTGCAGAACGCGGCAAGCTTTGTGCCCTCTTCAAAAAGGTTTATGCTTTCCTCCAACGGTGTGTCTTTGTTCTCCAGGCGCAAAACAATTTCCTCAAGTCTTTTGACCGCCTGCTCATATGTCATTTCTTTATTCTCCATAATAATCAACCCCGATGATATTGCATTTTAAGTCGCCGTCGCTGAAAGAGACGGTCAATGCCTCGTCTTTCTTTATCTGTTTTACGCCCGTTATCACCGTACCTTGCTGCTTTGCCACGGCAAAGCCTCTTTCCATAACGGCAAGCGGGCTTAACGCGTTCAATTTGCCGAGCAGACCGGAAAATCTGTGAAATTCAAGCTCTGCATTTTTTGAAAAGGAATCAAATAATCTTCTTTTCAAATCGGAGAGCCTGTCCGCATACGAAATCAAAAGTGAATCGCCGTCCGCAAGCGGAGAAAATGCAGTCAGCTCGTTCAGATGATCGGAACGCGCATCCACCAGCGCCTTTATATACAACTCAGCGGTATATTTCAAAGATCTTACATGATTAAACAGCGCGTTAATATCGGGGCAGACAAGCTCCGCGGCGGCGCTTGGGGTAGGCGCGCGAAGATCAGCCACAAAATCACAAATGGTATAATCGCTTTCATGCCCGACCGCAGATACTACCGGCGTATTGCAGGCAATTACGGCGCGGGCAACCTCCTCGGTATTGAACGCCCATAAATCCTCAATAGAGCCGCCGCCGCGCCCCACGATAATAACATCCATATTACTTTGCGAATCAAGAAGCTTTATTGCCCCTGAAATTTCGGGAGCGGCGTTCTCCCCCTGCACCGCTACGGGGACTATAACAAGCTCTGCAAGCGGATAACGGCGTGCAGTGATATTCTTTATATCCTGCACGGCTGCCCCGACGCCCGATGTAACGACGCCTATTCTTTGCGGATATTCGGGAATCGGCTTTTTTCTGCTCTCGTCACATACGCCTTCGGCAAAGAGCTTCTTCTTAAGCTGCTCAAACGCCAAATTGAACGCGCCTAAGCCAACGGGCTGCATATCCTCTGCATACAGCTGATATTCACCGTTTTTTTCGTATGCACTTATCCTGCCGCGGCATATAACGCTCATTCCGTTTTCCGGCTTGAAGCGCAGCTTATAGGAATGTGAAGAGAACATTACAGCTTTAAGCTGCGACTGGTTGTCCTTAAGCGTAAAATACATATGGCCGCTCGGCTGATAGTGTTTGAAATTTGAAATCTCGCCCTCAACAAAAATATTCTGAAGAGGCTCGCTTCCGTCAAGCAGCGCTTTGATATAAGTGTTTATTTGGGATACTTTAAGTATATTCATAACTCTTTTAAAGCGGCGAACAGCGCAGCGCCCGCAGCATTATCCGAACTGAACTGCGGCTGCGCAAAAGCGGCGCCGTATTTCTCATAAAATGTATTTTTTATCTTTTTATTTGAGGATACGCCGCCGGCAAAAAGCAGCGGCAGATTGCCGTATTCCTTTATTACCGACGCAGCCATCGCATCCAGAGATACGCGGACGCTGTCGAGCGTGAATTTGGCAATATCGCACTTCGGCGCGCCCGACTTAACGAGCTTTTTCACTTTATTTTCTATACCGGAAAAAGAGCAATCGCAGCCCTTTAACGAAGGGCGTATCTTAAATTCCTCACTGCTCTTTTCAGCTTCCTTTTCAAGCTCAGCCCCGCACGGAAACCGCATTCCGAGCAAAACCCCAGCGCGGTCGATCGCCTGACCGGCTTTTAAATCCAGGCTTTGAGCAATGATTTGCAGATTAATTATATTTTCTTTATCAGGTGAAACCAAAAGCGCCTCTGTTGTGCCGCCGGACACATGAAAGGCAATAAAGCGCTGCTTTAACAGCTCCGTTCTTCCGGCGGAATAGAGAGCCGCGAAAATATGACCCGCCTGATGAGATGTTTCATAACATCTGCACCCGCAAAAAGCCGCGGCGGCTTTGGCTGTGTTCACGCCCACAAGAAAGCAAGGCATATAGCTGCCCGCCACGCTGCGCGGTCTTGAGCTTACGCCGACCGCTCTGATTCTGCCCGATTCCAATTCCGCCGACATCTGCTCGATAAGGTCCGGCATATTGACTGTATGCTGGAACACCGCGTCGCTCTGCCTCAAGCCGCGTTCGTTTTCCTTAACCGTTAAAAGCTTTTTATAATTTTTGACGGTTTTCCCGTCATAAAAAGCTGCGGATGTAGTGTAATTGCTTGTATCAAAGCCCGCCGTCATTTCTGCGCATCCCTCAGATAATTTCTGAGAACCCCATTTACAAAGGAATGGTCTTCCTCACCCGAATATTTTTTCGCAAGCTCAACCGCCTCGTTCACGGCTACCGCGCTCGGAACGGAATCCTCGTAAATGATTTCATAAAAGGCGAGCCTTAAAACGGCAAGATTGACCTTAGGCAGCCTTGAAAGCTTCCAGCCTTTAAGATATTTGCCTATATTTTTATCAATCTCTTCTGCATTGGACACTACATTTTGAAATGTGCTTTTGGCATACTCTGAAAGCGGCTCAACATTTTCGTCAAAAATTTCCTCGATCTCCGAGCAGGAAAGCTCCTTAAAAAATTCCTTTTCAAACAGGAGCATAAAAGCCTGCTCCCTCATTTCACTTCTTTTCATACACAAGCCTTTCATCAGATTGTAAAAAAACGGCTGAAAATAATATATTTCAGCCGGATTTTTAATTACTCTTCTGTTTCACAAGGTTCAATATTTGTTTCCGGCTGCTGCAGCTCAACGGAAGCAATAATAACATTCACTTTTGAAACGAGCCTGCCCGTCATGTTCTGCACGGCTTCCTTAACGACCCTTTGAACTTCCTCTGCAACCGGCTGTATTTTTTTTCCGCTCGCAATACAGATATAAATGCTTATATCAAGGTTATCGCTGTCCTGAAAAATTCTTACAGGGCTCATAACCTTTAAGCTGCCTTTTTTTATAGTTGAAACAACATCATCGGGTTTATTTGAGAAGCCGACAACGCCGTCAACATCTTTAGCCGCATTCGTCGCAATAGAGGAAATAGCCTCTTCAGATATAATTACGCCGCCGTCCGGCGAATAATTTGAAATTTCCATAATTTGACGCCCCCTTGCTTTTAGTATTTTAACACAACTTGCCGATTTATACAAGCATTATTTAAAATTATACGGCACTGCCGTTATGAAGCCGATTGAATAATCGTTACATTTTCAAAACCGCAGTTCAGCTGTGTTGTTGCGATTTCTTTTATTTGGAGCACAAGCTCATCCGTAAGCTCTTCGCTGTCAACGATAACATCCACTCTGCTGCCGTCCTCGCTGATTACGGCAAGGCAGTTTGCTACGCCCTTGGCCTGGACAAGCGTTTCAATCTTATTTTCTATTTCGATATAAGATGAGATATTCGCTATTTCTTCCGCCGCAAGCTTATGCGCTTCCTCGCTTTCATCCACCGAATCAATGACAGCCTGAAGCGTTTCAAGCGCCGAATCTCTGGCGGTCTGCCTTTCAAGGCGCGCGGAGGAAAAATACTCGCTTTCCGTTGATGTGGTTTCCTCAACCTCCGCGTCCGCGTCCACAAAGGTAGCCTCCCCCAAAGTTTTCGCGGAGGAGGAAACGGCGCTTATCTTGGAGGATATATCGCTGTTTTCCCAATACCAGTTGCCGCCTATGCCAAGCGCGAGCAAAAGCACGAAAACGGACACAAGAAGCTTTCTTTTTCTTGATTTGCGCTTTTTAACTTTATCATCAACCAATAATCCTTCAATCTCAATATCGTTGTTTTTTTCATTATTTTCTTCCATCAATTACCACCCTCTGTAGTTAATTTCGCAACGGATACCCTGCCGGAGGAAATACTGAAAAGCGCGCACACGCAGTTCGTAATCTTTTCACGCACGGCGTCGCTGTCTCCGCCGGCGCAGACGACGACTACGCCCGCAACCTGCGGCATTTCTTCTTTCAGCAAAAGCGGCGAATCTCCGTTTTCACTGTCATAAATAACATATTCATTATTTTCCGAATTAGAACTATCCGTGCTTGTGCTTTCGGTGTTTTCCGCGTACACGCTTTCCTTTGTTGTTTGTAAAGTTATCATAACATTACATTCGCCCACTCCCTCTATGCTTGATATAATTTCCGTAAGTTCTTCGCTTAACAGGCTTACATATTCCGCGTAATCGCCTGCCTCAACGCTTTTCTCGGACGAGGATGACGAAAAATCCATATCGGAAATCAGGATAAGCACCACACCCAGCACAGCCCCGGCGATGAAAAGGCGGTTTCTTTTATCCTTATCTTTTATCAGTACCAGCAGCTTATCCTTCAGCTTTATGAGCATGCTTTTCGTTCCTTTCGTTTAAATGTCAATTCACAGTGACCTCGGCGGCAACACCCGTTTCATCAAAAATGATCTCCTGCACCTCGCTTGCGGAGTATTCCGTTTTAACGGTAACCGAAACATTTTCAACGCTTATCTCATCGCCTATCTGCGTTACCGTGCAGCTCACCTGCGCGTCCTCAATGCCGTTATCCATCAAAACGCCCTTTATAATATTTTCAACCTGAATTTCGGCAAGGCCGACTTCCGTATCCTCAAGCTCACTTTCAAAATCAAAATCCGCTTTAAACTCGGAAAAATCAAAATCGGTAAAAGGATACAATAATGAAACGAAAATAAACACAGAAATGACAACCTTATAGAACCTGCCCATAGAGCCGCGCGGTGAAACCAATGAAAACACAGCGGATATAACAAGCGTAAGGCACACGCTGATTGTCCAGCTCTTTATAAATTCCATTATGTACTTCCCCTTGCCGCGATAAGGATTCCTATAGAAATAATGGTAGTGACCATGGATAAAATCAAAATAACATTCATAATCAGCAAAGCGTCGGTAAACGCTTTCAACACAGACGCCACGGAGGAATCGGAAAACATACGGGAAACCGTTGAGCAAATGCTCAGAAAAAGGCGCCAGAAGGTTACTTCCAAGATTGACGGCAGAAAAACAACGCACACCGCGACGATGCCGACAACGCCGACGCTGCTCCTTATCAGTGACGAATACGCCTGTATCGACAAAAGCCCCTCGCTGATTGCGCCGCCGATTACGGGCACTACGGAATTGATGGCAAACCGTATTGACCTGAGACCGATGGCGTCCGCTCTTGAGGCAACGGCTGTTTTGATAGATAATATCGATACGAATGCCGTTGCGCACACGGAAACGGCAGTTATAAGATACTTTTTGCAGTTTTCTATAAACGCGCCCAGATTCAGTTCATTTCTGATTCCGGCACATATGCCCAAAGCAAGAAAACAATTTGAAAGCGGAATAAAAATATTTTTTGATATAAAATTAAGGATTTGAGCCAAAGATAACAGCAGCGTGTTTGTTGAAAAGGCGGTTACCGTATTTCCCGACGCCGCAACAATAATACAGAAAGCCGGAATAAACGCATAAATAAAATCTGCCGACACAGATATAGCCGCACAGGAGGCGGACAGTGTGCTTTTCAGCTTTGCAACAAGAATCAAAGCAATCACGATTGCGCTGACGGTGGACAGCGCGGACGCCATACCCGCGTCGTTTACCGTTTCCTTGAAGCTTTGGAAAAGTGAGGATAGCAGTATGACAATCAGAATGAGCGCCGTTGCCTCAAGCGGCGTCTGCACGCTGCCCGAAAACACATCCTTAAGAGCCGAAATGAAATCGGATATTGAAAAATCAACGATTGTATTGTAGTCGAAATCAAGCAGGCCGAGCTCCTCAAGAAGCTCCCTGCTGCCGCTGTCCAGCTCTTCAAAGGAAGAAAGATCGTATTGCTCCAAAATACTGTTGTAATCCTCACTGTTCAGCTCGTCCTCGCCGTATGCCGTATACGGGAAAAAGCCTGTGAACAGCAGCGCAAGCAATACTGCAAGTAAAACATTTTTTAAACTCTTTTTCATAATGCAAGTCCCGTAATTACTTCAATAACCGCCTGAAGCAGCGGCAAAATAAGCGTTACTATCAATATTTTTGCAGCCACCTCGGTTTGGCCGGCAAGCGCCGATTCGCCGCTGTCCCTGCATATATCGGATATGATCTGCGTAATAAGCGCAATCCCCAGCACCTTGAACATGATTTTTAAATATGCCGACAGCTCGCCGATTCCGGAGGCCAGCTCGTTTAAGGAATCAACAATATCGGCAAGCGAGGAAATGCTTTCAAAAAACACTGCCGCGCAGCCGAACATAACCAGCAGCAGCGATACGGTTTTATTGTGCCTGCGCAGAAACATGCCCAAAATCAGCGCGGCAAGTGAGATTCCCGCGATTCGTATCATAAGTCAAACAGGGATTTAACCGTTGAAAACAGATTGCTTATCTGCGGTATGAGCATCATAAGCACTACCACAATTCCGGCAAGGGTGGTAAGCATTGCCTGATCCTCCCTGCCGCTTCTTACGAGGACTGTGTTCAGCACGGATATGATAATACCTATAGCCGCAATCTTAAATATAAAATTTACATCCATTGAAAAGCTCCTATATCAGCATTATTGAAACGGCAAGCCCGCCTAAAATTCCGAAAGCGAAATACAGACGGCTGTGACTTCGGCTGTAATCGCAGTAACCCGAAAGACTTGCCGAAATGCTTTCTTTAAACGAATCAAGAATTTTTATCATTGATTTAACATCGGTGCTGCCCAGGCTTCTGAAAAGCGAGTTTACCTTTTCGTCATCCGACGGGTTTAAACCTGTTTTTATATTGACATTTTCCAAATCTATTTCGTTTAGAAATTCAAGGTTGGAAAGGGTCTTATCTTTTCTCAGCTTGCTTATTATCTTGAATGAATTATCGGCGGAAAACGAGAGCTCCACGGCTATCCTATCTGCCATTCGGATGAGCTGGCGCGCCGTTTCGCACCGCTCCTTTGTTTTAAAGGCATAATATGCCCCGGCAGAGGTAAACACCAAATTTATGATCAGCACGCCCAACAGTTTCAATTTAATCAACTGACTTCCATGATTTCAAATTCATCGGTAAAATTCTTAAGAAGAACAACATAACTGAATTCGCGCGTTGCAATAAGGTTTCTTACGATGTGTTTATTCATAAGCTGTTCTTTTGAAGCGGCGTGAACGGAGACGGCAAAAGCACAGCCGCAGAGAAATCCGTTTTTCATTGCCTCTATCTCTTTTAACGAAGATACCTCGTCGCAGATAATCAGCTGCGGCGCGAGCGTTCTTACGGCGATTTCGATACCCGCGGACTTTGAAAAGCCGGTCAGGACATCGGTATTGACGCCGACATCCGCGGTTATCACGCCGTCGTCCTTACAGGCGAGCTCGTTTCGCTCGTCAATCAGGGCGGTTTTGACATATCTGTTATTAAAACCGCTTGAAAGCTGCCGCGCCAAATCCCTTAAAAATGTTGTTTTGCCGCCCGACGGCGGAGAAGCTACGATTATGCTTGGAAAGTCATTGACATAAAGCAGGTTCATTATGGGCTTTGCGCAATCCTTGATTTCCTTGGCGATTCTTATGTTGAGCGAAGTGATTTCCTTGACCGCCGTAACAGCGCCCTGCGTTTTTACGGCGGTTGAGCAGACGCCGATCCGGTTGCCGCCTTTTACGGTTATGTATCCGTTTATAAGGTTGTCGATTTCACAGTGAACGGAGTAATTGCAAAGCCTTCTGAACACAACATCAAATTCCTCTTCATCAACCCTATAAGCGTATTCGCTGCAATAATTCAGCAGTTTTCCCTTTTCTGTAATGAAATATATATTTCTGCCGGCGCACAAAACAAGAGGAAGATTTTTTCTTAATCTGATTTCGGTCAGGCTATTCAGCGCATTATTGCTGAGCTGCGCAAGGGCAGCGTTTATACCGTCTGAAAAGCACGGAATCAATGTGTTTAACGGCATTGTCTCACCTCAATATAAGATATATGACAGGCTGTCTTTAAATATTACGCAGACTTTCTATTGAACGACGCGGGCAGTTATGTTATTATAAATATAAATTAGGAGGAAACTTATGGATATTACTGTAAGCACAAAAAAGCGTTATACGAACGCCTTGATGAACGGCGAAACAATAAATTATGCTATTTCTTTTTCATTTTCCTTTTTTCTTTTGATTGCGGTAAAGCAGGTGCTTAAAACTTTTTTAGGCGTAAGCACCGGGATATCCTGCATCATCGGTTTTGCCGCCGCGGAAATCGTTTTATTCCTGCTGCAAAAATATTTTGTTTTCAAGGACAATGCTTTAAACAGTACGCCGCAGCAGATTATCTATTATGTTATCAGCTGCGCCGCCCACTTCGGCATCTATACGGCTGTTTCCACGGTTTGCGGCTTAATCGGCTTATACGACTACACCGCGTGGCTCATTGCGTTTATAATCATCTTTATTTTGAACTATCCGGTTTCGCGCATACTTATATTCGACTGCGCCAAGCCGGCTGCCGATTTTAAAAACGGCAGAATATACAGGCGTTTTTTTGAACACAGATTTATTTTTCTTTCAATGGGCATCGCGCTTGTGCTTATGCTTTTTATTCTTTTTATTTTTGACTGCTTTCCGTTCGGGGACACGACTGTTTTAAGAATGGACCTGTATCATCAATACGGGCCGCTTTTTGTTGAGCTTTTTGACAGGGTGACAGAGGCTGAAAGCTTCTTTTACAGCTGGACAAGCGGCGGCGGTTCAAGCTTTCTGGGCAATTATTTCAATTACCTTTCAAGTCCGCTTTCGGCAATCATCTTTTTATTTGACAGAGATGAAATGGCGCTTGCCATAACAACAATAGTAACCGTGAAATGCGTTCTGAGCGCGGGCAGCTTTTCATTCTATATAAAAAAGAGCCTTAACAGACATTCGCCCGCATCAGCCGCGTTCGGTGTGTTCTACGCGTTTTCGGCTTATTTCCTTGCGTATTACTGGAATGTGATGTGGCTGGACGGCATGATGGCGCTTCCGATTTTAGTACTCGGAATAGAAAGGATCATCAATAAGAACAAGGGCGGGCTTTACCTTTTTACGCTCATTTACATTTTTTACTCCACTTACTATATCGGGTATATGTGCTGCATATTCTCGGTAATCTATTTTCTTGCGTATTTTCTTATGTCAAACGGGAAAACGAAATATCTCCGCGGCTACGAGCCTGCAAAGAATAAAAACCGATTCAAAGATTTTGTGCATCTGACCTTTTTGAGAAGCGGTTTCAAATTTGCCGGCTTATCCGTTCTCGCCGCCCTTTTATGCGCGTTTTTCCTGCTGCCCGTATACGGCATACTGTCCGGCAGCAGCGCAACATCTGACAGCGCGCCCACTGCTTTTGAAACATATTTTACGCTGCTTGACTTTATACAGACGCATTTTGCCGGACTGGAAACCACAATCAGGTCAAGCGGAAATGATGTTTTGCCGAATGTCTATACATCGGTGCTGACAATAGTCCTTGTGCCGCTCTATATGGTAAATCCGAGAATCAGCTTTAAAGAAAAAACGGTATATACCTTGCTTATCGCTTTATTCTTTATTTCTTTCAATATAAACTATGTGAATTTCTTTTGGCACGCATTCCACTTCCCGAACGATCTGCCGTACAGATATTCCTTTATGTACTCGTTCCTGCTTCTTGTAATCGCCTTCAAGGGGCTTATGAAGATCAACGCGATAAAATCAAAGGAAATATTTATAGTGGGCATCATTTGGGTGGCGTTCATTGCGGCAACCAGCGAACTCCAGACAGAAAAAATGAGCAGCAGCAATCTTGCTTTATACGCCACACTTGCGCTTTTGATTGTGTACTGCGGATTCCTTGTTGCTGTTCGCAGAAGAATCGTCGGCCGCCTGATTTCCGGCGTTCTTGTGACTGCCCTTGCGTTTTGCGAGGTTGTTATATGCGACCCGAACGCATTTTCCTTTAATCAGACGCAAAGCGCATACACCGCAAATTACGACACCTATACAGAGGCGGTTGAATATATAGAAAGCAGCGACGACGGCGATTACAGAACGGAGCTGTGCTCGTTGAATACAAGAATGGACCCCTGCCTGTACGGATATGACGGCATGAGCGTATTTTCTTCAATGGCGTATGAGGAATACTCCGCTCTCCAGTACAGTCTTGGAATGTACGGAAACAGAATCAACAGCTATACCTACAATACGCAGACGCCTGTATACAATATGATGTACAATATCAAATACTTGATTTACAGGGATGAAAGCACGGTTCCGTCCACGGAATATTACACAAAGTATTATGAAACCTCAAACGGAGAAGCAACGGTTTACGAAAACGACTACTATCTGCCGAAGATTTTCTGTGTGAACCAAAATATTACGGATTGGTACACAACCGAAGGAGACCCGTTTGCGGTACAGGAAAGCCTGTTTTCGCTTGCAACCGGATTTTCCGGAGTATTTGTGCCGGTAAATTATGTTGAAACAAATTACACCGGAATGACGGGCGAGCAATTTGACGGCGCGGGAATTTATTGGATAGAAAAGCTTGAGGACGCCTCCTATGCGGAAACCGCTGTAACGATAAGCGCGCAGGTCAGCGGCAATATGTATATTTATGTTACGGCCTCCAACATTACGAATATAAGCGTTATAGACGATGAAGACTCCGCTACTTACAGCATTGAAACGCCGTATATCATTGACCTGGGTTATTTTGAAGCCGGTGATACGGTAACGGTATCCTTTGACTGCGCGTCACTTTCCGTGGGCGATGAAAGCGTTGGTTTTTACGCATACAGCGTAAATACGGATGTGCTGGACGCGGGCTACGAAAAGCTGCTTGAAGGCGCTATGGAGGTTGAGGAAGCTTCGGACACAAGAATTTCCGGCACGGTTTATGCTGCGGAAAACTGCATACTCTATTCCTCCATTCCCTATGATGAGGGCTGGACGGTTTATATTGACGGCGAGGAGGTTGAAACCTTTGAGATCGGCGACTGCCAGCTCGGCGTAATGATAAAGCCCGGCGAGCACACGGTTGAATATGTATACACGCCCAAAATGCTCGTTGCGGGAACAGCCGTAAGCTGCGCCGCTCTTATCTGCACCGCGGCATTCTATATAATTAAAAAAAGAAAGAAAATGAAATTAAAATTGATAAATGACAATTTTGTAAAAAGTTAAAAATCTGTGTTTACAAGCATTTAAGAATGTTGTAAAATACCTCCGTAAAGCAACGGCGGGCAGATTTTGAGCGCCTGTGGGCTTTAACGGAAGAATAAGGAGAAGTAATATGGCAAGATTAACTGCTCAACATGTTGAGACCATACCCTATGGACCGCTCGGAATTATTGCAATGCCCGGCTGTGAGGCGTTTGCGGATAAGGTGGATAAATACCTTGTTCAGTGGAGAAAAACGCAGGCGCTTGAGCACCAGGGCTCCATAGCGTTTTACGGCTATCAGCGCGACACATATTTGATAGATATATCCAACCCGCGTTTCGGAAGCGGCGAGGGCAAGGCTGTAATCAATGAAACGGTTCGCGGATACGATCTTTATATTGTTACCGACTGTTTCAATTACAGCGTTACATATCAAATGTACGGCATGACTGTTCCGAAATCACCGGACGACCATTACGCGGATCTTAAAAGAGTTATTTCCGCGGCGTCATCCAAGGCAAAACGAATTTCCGTGATCATGCCCATGCTTTACGAGGGACGCCAGCACAAGCGCTCCAGCAGGGAATCTCTTGACTGCGCGATGGCGCTTCAGGAGCTTGTAGCCCTCGGCGTTGAGAACATTATAACCTTTGACGCGCATGACAAAAGAGTGCAGAACGCGATTCCGCACAAATCCTTTGAAAATGTTATGCCCACATATCAGATGATCAAAGCCATTGTCAATACGATAACCGACCTCAAGGTAGACGCTGACCATCTGATGATTATTTCTCCTGACGAGGGCGCGATGCACAGGTGTATCTATTTTTCAACGCAGCTTGGCGTAAACCTCGGAATGTTTTATAAAAGACGAGATTACACAAGGATTGTTAACGGCAGGAACCCGATTGTTGAGCATCAGTATCTGGGTGATTCCGTTGAAGGCAAGGATATAATCATTGTTGACGATATGATTTCTTCCGGCGAATCCATGCTTGAGGTTGCCAAAAAGCTGAAATCACTGGGCGCCGCAAGAATTTTTGTATGCACAACCTTCGGCCTTTTCGCAAACGGACTTGAAACCTTTGACGAGGCTTACAAGAACGGCGTTTTTGAAAAGGTGTTCACAACCAACGGCGTTTATCAGACGCCGGAGCTTTTGAGCAGAGAATGGTACCAGTCCGTTGAGCTTTCAAAATATGTGGCGTATTTCCTTGATACGCTCAACCATGATCTTTCCGTTTCCACCCTGCTTGACACTTCCGGCAAAATAGACGCGCTTTTAAAAAGAAAAGGCCTGAAATAATATTCTACGGTCACGGATATTTGCATTTTATTGCGCAAAGCCCGCTTATCATTAAGAGGATATTCCATTCATATACGGCTTTGCCGCTTAATAAATTGATATAGAGGGATGATGATTTATGAACAAAGATTTTGACGAAAAGGATTTAATGAAGGATGTTGAAGCTTTAAATCCTGACAGCACTGCCGACAAAGCAGCGGATTTATCCGATACCACAAGGCTTTCAAAAACGGAGGACCCCGCGGATACCGAGGCACATTCCGAGGGCGAAGATGTCAACAACACCTCCGACGAAAACAATATTGTTAAAGCCGATTCCACCGTTGAAGAGGATAACGAGGAAACCGATCAGCCGAAGCGCAGCAAGGGAAAAAAGGTTTTCACCAGAGCTCAGGTAATACTCATGATCATCATTGCAGTATTAATTGTTCTCGCGGGCGGAACAACGGTAATCTGCACGGTTACTGACACAAATCCCATAACCTACATTGTCGGCGAAGCAAGCAAGAGCAAGCTTGTGAACAAATGGCAGAGCCAAACCAACCCCGGTCTTTCAGCATATGAATTCTTTGAGGACGGAACATATACTTCCTATCTTTCCACCTATACCTTTGACGGAGAATACGAGGTTCAGGGCAATAAGCTGATTTTAAAAAATTCCAGCTCCGGTCAGACCGTTATCTACAAATATTCCATCGTAGGCGACACGCTCTCTCTTACGCTTTGTGATTCCAACGGAAATGAAATTTCCGGAAGCGAAGCGAGCAAATTTGACAGAGTAGACAGCCTGAACCAAAAATCCTTGCAGGATATTATAGAATCGTACCGCGAATCGCTCACAGCGGATGATGACGAAGACGAGGACGAAGATACTACCGAGGAAGACACCACCGAGGAAGCTTCTGCTGAAGAAGATACCACGGAGGAAACCACTACGGAATCCGAGGATACCGAAACAACCGAGGAATAACTCTGTATAATGATTGACGGAATGAAAGCTG
>CAYOPQ010000043.1:0-16397 GCA_964405895.1 uncultured Bacteroides sp.
CGTAAAATTTCCGCTTTATTGAAAAATGCCGCCGTAATATAAAACGGCGGCGTTTCTTGTCCTTTCAGCAAAAAGACCCCGGTTCTGCCGGGGAAATAAAAAGCATATAATTCCATTATATCAATTCCGCGAGTATGGTGTTGGAAACAAGAAAGCCTTTGGGCGTAAATGCCGCTCTGCCGTCCTTTTCCAGCATAAGCCCCGCGCTTATATACGGCGAAATATCCTTTTTTATAAGTGATTTTTCTATTCCGCGCGTCAGCCTGAGCCCCAGCATGATTTGCTCCTCGCGGGTTCCGCCTTCGCCGTCGTCAACAAGCTTAAAGTCATCGTCATAATAAAACCGCCTGCCGTTCCAGAAAGAGTGGGCGGCTTTTCCTATGCCGAGATACGGCGCAAGCTCCCAGTATTTCATGTTGTGCCGGCTCTCAAATCCCGGCGCGGCAAAATTGCTTATTTCGTACTGCGCAAGCCCTTGGCGCTCCAGCGCCGCAACGGTTTCAAGATACATATTCGCCGTTTCCTCGTCGTCAGGCAGCTCAAGCCTGCCGCGCATTTTGTAAAACGGCGTGCCGGGCTCTATTTTCAGAATATAAGCGGATATATGCGGCACCTGAACACGCCTGATAAAATCAAGCGTGCGGTAAAGCCCTGCGCGGCTTTGCCGCGGCGTTCCGATCATCATATCAAGGCTGATATTAAAAATTCCGGCGGCACGCGCGCCGTCAACGGCGTCGGCAATCTCCTTTTCGCCGGCAGTCCTGCCGAGAGCGAGCCGCTCCTCCTTAACAATGCTTTGCATACCTATCGAAACGCGGTTTACACCGGCTTTTTTATATTCCTTAAGCTTGTCGGCAAGAGCCCTTGAGGGGTTGCATTCTACAGTGATTTCACTGTTTTTGTCAATTACAAAATGCCTGTTTGCCGCTTCAAGTATGCGGCTGATGAGCGCTGCGTCAAGAATACTCGGCGTGCCGCCGCCGAAATACACGGTGTCAAACGCCGCGCCCCTGTATGTTTCAAACGCCTTGCAGAGATGATTTGTATAGTCCCGCGCGGCGTCTTCGCTGTATTTAACGGAATAAAAATCACAGTACGGGCATTTTGAAGCGCAAAAGGGAATGTGTATGTATAAGCCTGCTTTTTTATCCATACTGCCACACTCCCTCTGTATTGCCCGCATGCGCGGTGATATTTATTTTTTACGGTTTTCCGCCTTCAGTCTCTGCCCCTTGTCCAAAATGGTTTTTCTGAGCCTTATTGATTTCGGCGTAACCTCAAGCAATTCGTCATCGGCAAGAAATTCCATGCTCTGCTCAAGGGAAAGCGTTGTGGGCGGCACAAGCTTCAGCGCCTCGTCGGAGCCGCTCGCGCGCGTGTTTGTAACATGCTTTTTTTTGCAGACATTGCAAATAATATCTTCGTTTTTATTGCATTCGCCCACAATCATTCCCTCGTAAACATCAACGCCGGGGCCGATGAAAAGCTTGCCCCTGTCCTGCGTGTTCCAAAGCCCGTAGCCTGTTGAAACCCCCGTTTCGTGCGCAACGATAGAACCCCTTGTTCTGGAGGAGATTTCGCCCTTGAACGGCTCGTAGCCTACAAAGAGCTGGTTCATAATGCCGTTTCCGTTTGTATCTGTCAGAAATTCGCTTCTGTAGCCGATCAGCCCGCGCGAGGGTATTTTGATTTCAAGGTGGGTCATTCCCGTGGTGCGCGTATCCATCTTCTCCACTTCACCCTTGCGGGAGCAGAGTTTTTCGATAACGCTGCCCACATACTCCTCCGGAACCTCTATTATCGCAAGCTCCACCGGCTCAAGCGTCTGCCCGGTTTTTTCGTCCTTTTTCATGATGACCTGCGGGCGGGATACCTGAAATTCATAGTTTTCGCGGCGCATCGTTTCTATAAGTATGGAGAGATGCAGCTCGCCCCTGCCGGAAACCTTAAAGGTGTCCATGGAATCTGTTTCCTCAACGCGCATGGAAACATTTGTTTCCACCTCTTTAAAAAGCCTTTCCCTTATATTCCGGCTCGTAACATATTTTCCCTCGCGCCCGGCAAAAGGCGAATCGTTTACTATAAAGTTCATGCTTATGGTGGGCTCATCGATCTTGACGAACGGCAGCGGCTCAATGCAGCCCGGGTCGCATACGGTTTCGCCTATGTTGAGGTCGGGGATTCCCGCAACGCATACGATGTCGCCCAGCCTTGCCTCGGTGCACGGCACCCTTTTCAGCCCCTCAAACTGGTAAAACTTGGTGATATGTATGTTTTCTGTGCTTCCGTCCTGCTTGCAGAGCGTATACGGCGTATTTATCTTGATCTGCCCGCGTTCAACCCTGCCTATGCCGATCCTGCCCACATATTCGTCGTATTCAAGAGACGAAAAGAGCATCTGCGCAGGGCCGTCCGGGTCGCCGCTCGGCGCCGGGATATATTTCAGTATGGCGTCAAAAAGCGGGCGCAGGTCACCCTCGCGCGCGTCAGGGTCGTCGTTTGCATATCCGTCCCGCGCGGAAGCGTATATTACGGGAAATTCTATCTGCTCATCATCAGCGCCCAGCTCTATAAACAAGTCAAGCACCTCGTCAACCACCTGCTCCGGGCGGGCGCCGGGACGGTCTATCTTATTGACCACAACAAGCGGCGTCTTTTTAAGCCCCAGTGCTTT
Source organism: uncultured Bacteroides sp. (assembly GCA_964405895.1). GTDB lineage: Bacteria > Bacillota > Clostridia > Oscillospirales > Acutalibacteraceae > Eubacterium_R. The sequence goes on from CAYOPQ010000043.1 coordinate 2,675, forward strand.
TTTCAAAACAAAGCGCGTCTGCGGCATACAGCCCTCAAAAGCGTCAACAAGCAGCAAAACGCCGTCCACCATCGTAAGTATCCGCTCTACCTCGCCACCGAAATCGGCGTGGCCGGGTGTGTCCACAATATTGATTTTTGTATCGCCGTAATGTATCGCCGTGTTCTTGGAAAGTATGGTAATGCCTCTCTCGCGCTCCAGCGTATTGCTGTCCATAACCCTCTCGTCCACAACCTCGTTTGCGCGGAAGGTGCCGCTCTGGCGCAGCATTTCGTCAACCAGCGTCGTCTTGCCGTGGTCAACATGTGCGATAATGGCTATGTTCCTTAAATTATTTATCTGCATACTGCCACTCCTTATATCCGTATCGTAAAAGCCCCGTTTTTTTAACAGAGCCGAATAATTCGTTTGTATTTTACCACTAAGCGCCCTGTTTGGCAAGAGCGGACCGTTTATTTTTACGGGCGCCGCGGTGTTTTGCTTTACAAACCGTGCTCTGTTTGCTAAAATGTTTTTGCAGAATCATCGGCATTTAAGAAAGAGAGGGCTTTTCTATGGCTGAACTTGTTAAAATACTTTCCCCGCTGGAAACGGTGTTCCACGATTCTGAAAATCATTTTGATTCGTTCACTTCCTTTTCCATGCTTAAAAACGAAAAGAAGTCTTTTCAGTTGCTGTTTACAGCCGAAAAGAATGAAAAGGTGACTTTTTCCGTAGCATCTCCGTTGAGCGAATTTATACATTTCAGCGCGGTGCGGCAGGTGAACGCCGGGCTGACGAGATTTAAAACGGCGGATGATTTCTACCTGCCGGGTGACCGGCACAGCTTCCCAGATCTGCTGGTGCCGATGGAGGATGCCTCGTTTACGGCGGAGAGCGGCGGCTTCAGCTCCGTTTGGGTGCATATTTACGGGGAGCTACCTGCCGGCAGCTTCACCTGCGCATTTTCGTGTTCGGGCAGTGAGCCGCTGTCGGTAACCGTAGAGGTTATAGACGCCGAGCTTCCCGAGCAGAAGCTTATATATACGAATTGGTTCCATACAGACTGCCTGATGAGCTATTACGGCTTCGGTGCGTTTTCAGACGCGTATTGGCGCGCGGCGGAAAAATTTTTGCGCCGCGCCGTTCAGTACGGTATGAACTGCGTGCTCACGCCGCTGTTTACGCCGCCGCTCGATACGCAGGTGGGCGGGGAAAGACCGACCGTACAGCTTGTAGATGTTTTTATAGACGATAAAAACGAATATTCGTTTTCGTTTGATAAGCTTGACCGATGGATTGATATGTGCGAAAAATGCGGTATCCGTTATTTTGAGATGAGCCATCTTTTTACCCAGTGGGGAGCAAGGCACGCCCCCAAGATTATCGCGCGCAAGAACGGAAAGGATAAAAAGATTTTCGGCTGGCGCACAAAAGCGTCCGGCAAAAAATACGCCGCGTTTCTCGGCAGCTTTGCGGCTTCGCTTAAGGAATACATAAATAAGAAGGGGATAAAGGACCGCTGTATTTTCCATGTTTCGGACGAACCGCAGAAGCGCCATTTAAGAGTATACAAAAAGGCGGCGCAGATCGTTTATGCGCATTTCGGTGAATTCCCCATTATAGATGCGCTTTCCGAATATTCGTTTTATGAGAAAGGCATTGTAAGAATTCCGGTCCCGAATGTAAACAGCATTGAGCCGTTTATAGGAAATGCCGATCCGCTGTGGACTTATTATTGCAGCGGGCAGGGGGATAAGTATGCGTCAAACCGATTTTTCGCCATGCCGGCGCAGAGAACAAGAATTATCGGGCTCCAGCTTTACAAATTTGATGTAAAGGGCTTCCTGCATTGGGGCTATAATTTTTACTATACCAGATTTTCAAAGCGCCTTGCAGACCCGTATAAGGAAACCGACGCGGGGCATGCGTTCCCCTCGGGAGACAGCTTTGTCGTCTATCCCGGAAAGGATTTTGAGCCGCTTGATTCACCGAGGCTCTATACATTTTATGACGGTATTCAGGATATGCTTGCCCTTGAGCTGCTGCAAAGCCTTGCCGGCAGGGAAAAGGCGCTTGCCGTTTTGGAACAGGGGCTTGAAAAAGAGCTGTCCTTCAACGAGTATCCGCACAGCGCCGGCTGGCTGCTTGAAACCCGCGAGCGTATAAACGCGGAGATTAAAAAAAGCCTGTAGCAGGCTTAAAAATAAATATCTATTTATTTTAGGTTTAATAATAAAAGGCTGCCGAAAAATCCGAATCGATTTCTCGGCAGCCTTTATATATGCTGTTAAATCCTTGCAACACCGTCTTTTTTTGCAGCGTCGCTGACTGCGGCGGCAACGGCGTCTTTGATTCTGCCGTCAAACGCGGGCGGCAGAATATAATCAGTCCTCAGCTCGTCGTCGGATACAAGAGAAGCGATTGCGTACGCGGCGGCTATTTTCATATTTTCCGTAATTTGACTCGCGCGGACATCAAGCGCACCGCGGAAAATGCCGGGAAACGCCACAACATTGTTTATCTGATTCGGAAAATCAGACCTGCCTGTGCCTACTATAGCCGCGCCGGCGGCCTTTGCCTCATCGGGCATGATTTCGGGCACGGGATTTGCCATTGCAAGCACAATCGGGTCTTTGTTCATGGTTTTTATCATATCCTGCGTAAGAACGCCGGGAGCGGAAACGCCTATAAATATATCTGTGCCGCGAACGGCGTCTGCAAGCGTGCCCTTTACGCATGCTTTGTTGGATATTTTTGCAATCTCCGCCTTGTAGGGGTTCAGGGAATCCCTACCGTCATATATGGCGCCTGTTCTGTCGCACAAAATAATATCGCCCAAGCCGAGCGTCAGAAGAAGCTTCGCGATTGCAATGCCTGCCGCACCGGAACCGTTTATCACCGCTTTACAGGCGCAAAGCGGTTTTCCGGTGAGCTTCGTCGCGTTGATCAGAGCCGCGGAAACCACCACCGCCGTGCCGTGCTGGTCATCGTGGAAAACGGGGATATCGCATATTTTTTTCAGCTTCTCTTCTATTTCAAAACACCTCGGCGCCGCAATATCCTCAAGGTTTATGCCGCCGAATGATCCGCTGATATTATATACTGTCTGTACGAATTCATCCACATCTTTTGTACGAACGCAGAGCGGAAACGCATCCACGCCCCCGAATTCCTTAAACAAAACGCACTTGCCCTCCATAACGGGCATACCCGCTTCCGGCCCGATATCGCCGAGGCCGAGCACGGCAGAGCCGTCCGTTATCACCGCCGCCATGTTCCAGCGGCGCGTCAGCTCCCAGCTTTTGCTGTAATCTTTTTGTATCTCAAGGCACGGCTGCGCAACGCCGGGCGTGTACGCCAGCGAAAGCGCCTCGCTGTTGTCCACCCCGGCGCGCGCCGTTACCTCAACCTTTCCTCTCCACAGCTCGTGCAGCTTAAGTGATTTTTCTCTGTAGTCCATAAATCTTCCTCTTCCGTTTATTTGTTTTCTATATGCGCGGTCGCCCTGCTCTTTTCCGGGTACGGCGTATAACCGCTCTCCCACGGAAAAACATATTTCAGCCCAAGCTCATCCCGCACTTCGCACAGCTCCTTTTGCACCGCTTCGTTTATCGGCACGCCGCTGTTTTCCCGTTCTTTCCATATATCATACTCTTTTTCGCCGGCTGTGTAAATCCTTTTTTCGCCCGGCGCTTTTTTGCTTGCACGCAGTTCGCGCAGAATATCGCCCGCGGTTTTCTTGAAAGAATCAACGCCCAAAAAAGCCTCCGTATCTATGGCTATGAACCAGTGACCGAGGTGGTATGCTTTCTTTTCCCCGTTTTCGCCTATTCCGGAAAGGGCGCTCAAAAACTGCCCCTGCTGCAGCGCAGCCGAAAGCAGCTCAACTGCGGCGGCAAAATCATAGCCCTTGTATCCGCCGAGCTCTTCGCCTATACCGCCGAGCGGAGCAAGCGCCGCCTCGTGTGTGTTGAGCTGGGTCAGTATTTCCTTGCTGTTCGTAAGCGCGCTGCCGTCCCTGCCGATTACCGTGCCGGCGGGGCAGTCCCTGCCCATGCGGGCATAATATTCTATTCTGCCGCGCTGGATGATTGAGGTTGCCGCGTCAAATACGAACGGGAACTTTTCGTCGGTAGGCATCCCGATTGTAAACGGGTTCGTGCCAAGCATATTTTCAACGCCGAAGGTGGGCGCGATAGACGGGCGCGCGTTGGTGCCGGTCATTCCGATCATGCCCTGCTCGGTTGCCATCGTGGCGTAATAGCCGGCAATCCCGTAGTGGCAGCTGTTTCTTACGGCAGTCATACCAAGCCCGTATTTTTTCGCTTTTTCAATAGCCATATCCATCGCTTTTACGCCTATGACCTGGCCCATGCCGTCATGCCCGTCAATTACCGCGGTGGTGGGCGTTTCCCTTATGATTTCAAAATTTGTTACGGGGTTCTGGATACCGTCCTTGATGCGGTCGATATAAATGGGCTTGAATCTGTTGCAGCCGTGGCTTTCTATGCCTCTTTTGTCAGACTCAAGCAGTACATCGGCGCATATTTCCGCGTCGCCCTGCGGAACGCCGTATCCCTTGAATGCGTCGGTTATAAAATCTGTTATCAGCGCCCACGGGCAGATAGCTTTAGACATATTTTCACCTCAAAGAAAAAGAATCGTACTGTTATCTTTCCCAATTTCTTGAGCGTTCAACCGCTCTTTTCCAGTTTGAATAAAGCGCGTTGCGCTTTTCCGTTTCCATAGACGGAATGAATATTTTTTCAACCTGCCTGTTTTGCTCAATCTCGTCTGTGCTTTCCCACACGCCGGTTGCAAGGCCCGCAAGATATGCGGCGCCGAGCGCGGTGGCTTCCTTGTTTACCGGCCTGTTTACATTAACGCCGGTCATATTCGCCTGTATCTGCATCATAATATCGGAAACGGACGCGCCGCCGTCCACTCTAAGGTCTTTTAAAAGAATGCCGCTGTCTTTCATCATCGCCTCAAGCAGGTCCGTCATCTGGAAGGTGATGCTTTCAAGCACCGCGCGGCAAATATGCTTTTTGTTTACGGCGCGCGTAAGCCCTATCATGCAGCCGCGGGCGTACATATCCCAGTAAGGCGCTCCGAGCCCTGTAAACGCGGGCACAAAATACAGCCCGTTTGAATCCGGCACCTGTTCGGCTAAAATATCGCATTCATGCGCGCTCTTGATAAGCTCAAGCTCGTCGCGCAGCCATTTTATAACGGAGCCGGCGTTGAACGCGGAGCCCTCAAGATCATAGGTTATTTTGCCGTTCAGCCCCCAGGCAACGCCGGTGAGCAGATTGGAACGCGAATTTATGCGCTTTTCGCCCGTGTTCATAAGCAAAAAGCAGCCGGTGCCGTAGGTGTTCTTTGCCTGCCCCTCTTCAAAGCAGCCCTGCCCGAACAGCGCGCCCGGCTGGTCGCCGATGGCGCTCGCTATGGGAACCCCCGCAATGGCGTCCATACCCGGGAATTTAACACATTCGCCGTAAATGCAGCTTGACGGCTTGACCTCCGGCAGCATATTCATGGGGATTCCCATCTTTTCGCAAAGATACGGGTCCCACTGCAGCTTGTCAATATCAAAAAGCATGGTCCTGCACGCGTTGGAATAGTCCGTAACATGCACCTTGCCCGCCGTCAGGTTCCATATCAGCCAGGTGTCCACCGTGCCGAAAAGGAGCTCTCCCTTTTCCGCTCTTTCCCGCGCACCTTCCACATTGTCAAGTATCCACTTTATCTTGGTGGCGGAAAAGTAAGCGTCTATCAGCAGACCCGTGGTTTCCTTTATGTAATCTCCCAGCCCCTGCGCCTTTAACTCCTCGCAGTAATCGGCTGTGCGGCGGCACTGCCAAACGATTGCGTTATAAACGGGCTTGCCCGTTTCCTTGTCCCACACAATCGTGGTTTCTCTCTGATTCGTTATGCCGATTCCGGCAATTTCATCCGCGTTAACACGCCCGGAGCGAAAGACCTCTATGATCGCCTCAAGCTCGGAAAACAAAATTTCGTTCGGGTCATGCTCCACCCAGCCGTTCTGCGGATAATACTGGTTGAATTCCTTTTGCGCTTTCGCAACAGGTTCTCCGTTTTTGTTAAAAACGATTGCCCTGGAACTGGTTGTTCCCTGGTCAAGCGCCAAAACATATTTTTTACTCATAATAAAAAGCCCTTCCGTTTATTTTTTCACGGCGCCAAAGCAGACCGCGCTGTTCGTATACTGCTCTTTCAAAAATAAAAAAGAGCAAGTATTTTAATACTTACTCTTATTTTAATATTTATTTTCTTTTATGTCAATTTATACTATAAAAACAATTATTTTTGAGCATTTTTAATAGTTGTTAACCGAAAATCTTTGCTTTTTACTGATTGCTTTCAACAAAATTCACAATATCGCCAACGGATTTCATATTGGCGATAGCTTCATCGGGAACTTCAATTTCAAATTCGTCCTCAATGCTCATCACAATATCAATGGCGTCAAGGCTGTCCGCGTCAAGGTCTTCCTCAAGCAAGCTTTCCATAGTGATTTTATCAGGGTCAACGCTGAGCTGCTCCGCCAATATCTTAACCACTTTTTCAAATACCATAATCAAACACTCCCAAAATACAGTTGTTAAAATGATTTGTTTGTGATATTATATTATAAAATTTATTTGGCATTGTCAATACTTAGCACATATTTTGCACAGTGCATTTTTTAGAGGTGCTTATGGAACAATACGGCTTGCTCGGCTTTCCGCTCGGGCACTCGCTTTCACCGTTTATACACAAATGCCTGTTTGAAATCATCGGCAGGTCGTGTGCATACGGGCTTTACGCGCTTGATGAATCATCCCTTTGCGAAAATATCGGCTCCCTTATGAGCCTCAGCGGCTTTAATGTTACTATTCCGCATAAAATCAATATTATTAAATATCTTTCTTCTCTTGATGAAAAAGCCGCGCTGTTCGGCGCGGTAAATACCGTTAAAACAGGGAACAGCCCCGTGGGCTATAATACGGATTGCATAGGCTTTGAGCGCGCCCTTGAGGGCGCGGGGATCGCGCTTTCCGGCAAGACTTTGCTCTGCGGCACGGGCGGCGCCGCAAGAATGGCGGCGTTTGAAGCGGTTCTCCACGGCTGTGCGCTGACCTTGGCTTACAGGCAGGGGTCCGAAAGCAAAGCGGAAAAAATTCAGTCTGAAATCCATGAAAAGCTGAATCAAAAAATCAATATATGCGAATACCGCTCTCTTGAATGTGGCTGGGATCTTGTTATAAACGCAACCTCTGCCGGTATGCTCCCCAATGTGCATGCCTGCGCCGTTGATAAGCGTATAATTCAGAGCGCCGGCGCGGCGTACGACATTGTATATAATCCAAAGGAAACGCTGTTTTTAAAATATGCCGCCGAAGCCGGTATAAAGCGTGAAAACGGGCTTTCCATGCTTGTATGGCAGGCGGCTGCCGCGCAGGAGATATGGACGGGCGCCGAATTTTCGGCTGAGGATATAGAAACGGTTATAAGAAAAACCGAAAAGGAGCTGTTAAAGCGTTGAATATTGCATTGTGCGGCTTTATGGGCGCGGGAAAAACCTCCGTTGGGCGGCAGCTTGCCAAGCTTGCCGGCATGGAATTTGTTGATACGGACGAGCTGGTGCAGCAGGCGGAGGGCATGCCGGTCAGCAGGATCTTTGCCGAAAAAGGCGAGGATTATTTCAGGGATGCGGAGCATAATGCCTGTGTTGCCGCGGCGCTGATGGAAAACGCCGTGATTTCAACGGGCGGCGGCGCGGTCATGTTCGGCAGAAATATTGAAGCGCTGCGCGCGGGAGCCAAAATCATTTTTATAGATACCTCTTTTAATGCGATCTGCCAAAGAGTCGGCAGCGCGGCAACGCGCCCCCTGTTCAGGGACAGGGAAAGCGCTGCGAAGCTTTTTAAGGAACGGCGCGCAAAGTATCTGAAAGCGGCGGATTATGTTGTAAACGGAAACAAAAGTGTAAAAAAAGTTGCGCTTGAAATTTTGGAATTAGTTAAATAATTGTTACCATTATTTACAAATCAGCGGCTGTATGATATAATGGCGGCTGTATTATAACGACAGATCATCAGCCGTATGATAAGTGCGTAAAATTTTTATGCCGGCTTTTCGGCTGCTTTTGGAGAAATTATTATGGATAAAATTAAAAATGAGAACCTGCGGCATTTTGTGGAAATGTTCAGCAAGTACAGGACTCTGCTCATTGAGCTGACCCGTAAAAATGTCAAGCTTAAATACAGGGATTCTTGGCTCGGAATATTTTGGAGCTTTCTTCAGCCGCTGCTCAATATGATCGTTCTTTCGGTTGTGTTCGGAAATATTTTCGGCGCCGACAGGGATTATATCGTGTGCTACCCGGTCTATCTTTTTACCGGCAGACTGTTTTTTGAGTTTTTTACTTCGTCAACAAAAAGGGCGCTTTCCTCATTCAGAAGCAATGCGCCTATTATTAAAAAAGTATATGTTCCCAAATATATGTACCCGCTTTCGGGTATATTATCGAATTTCGTAACCTTTGCCATTTCCATTCTCTGCTATATCTGCGTGTGGATTTTCTATAAGGCTACGGGTCTCAAAGGGGGAAGCGAGCTTACGATCAACGCGTATGCGCTGCTGTTCTTTGTGCCCATGGCTATTCTGCTTGTTTTCGTTATCGGCGTGGGGCTCATCCTTTCCGTATTGCAGGTGTATTTCAGGGATGTGGAATATATATGGGAGGTTTTCTGCACACTGCTGTTTTACTGTATTCCTATTATTTATCCGCTCCAGCAGATTAAGCAGAATTGGACGGAGGTTATAATTAAAATAAACCCGCTGTATTCCATGCTGGAGCTGTTCAGGCAGTGCGTTCTGTATTGCCAGCCCATGAGCTGGAAACTGCTTTTGTATGCGTCCGCTTGGGCGATCGGAACGCTCCTTTTGGGCATCCTTATATTTAATAAGAAGAGCGACGACCTTATTTTCCATCTGTAATCATCAGGCATTGCCGCACGGTATTATGGGTGTGAATATCTGAACATTTCGGTTTTAGCTTTATGGAAATAAGAACTTTAAAATACTTTTTGACCGTTGCCCGTGAGGAAAACATAACAAAGGCGGCGGAGGTTCTGCATATTACGCAGCCCACATTGAGCCGCCAGCTTGCGCAGATGGAGCAGGAGCTCGGCGTTAAGCTGCTCAACAGGGAAGCCAGAAGAATCACGCTTACGGACGAAGGCATTTTGCTTCGCAGGCGGGCGGAAGAAATCGTTTCCCTTGCGGATAAAACAGAACAGGAATTGCTGGAGCATGAAACGCAGATAGAGGGCAAAATCACCATCGGCTGCGGGGAGATTCGCGCGGTGCAAATACTGCCCAAGCTGTTTTCGTCCTTTATTGAAAAGTACCCGAATGTCACATTTGATATCATCACGGCAACAGCTGATTTGGTCAAGGAGCAGATGGATAAGGGCCTTATTGATATAGGTCTGCTGCTTGAACCGATAGATATGGAAAAATATGATTTTATTCGCTTGCCGTTAAAGGAAAATTGGATCGTTTTAATGAGGGCGGATGACCCTTTATGCAAAAAAGAATTTGTAACGCCGAGGGATCTTTCAAAGCTGCCGCTTATTTTGCCGCGCAGAATGAGCGTTCAAAACGAGCTTGCAAGCTGGTTCGGGGACTATTATAACGACCTTGATATAAAGTTTACAAGCAATCTCAGCACGAACGGTTCTGTTTTGGTAAGCGGCGGGCTGGCATATTCCGTTATTATTGAGGGCTCCGTTCCGTTTTTGGATAAAAGCCGAATCGCGTACAGACCCTTATATCCGCCGCTGATTTCAACAAGTGTGCTGGCGTGGAAAAGGCAGCAGCCGTTCAGCCCGGCGGCAACAAAATTTATTGAGCACTCAAAATGCTTTTTAGGCATTTATAAGCATAAAAACTAAGTATTTGATATACTTTGGTTTCATATCGTATAATATAAGCGCAGTCAAGTGGCTGTGCTTATTTTATTTTTCGGATAACAGGATAACATATTTCGGGAGCGAACATGAAAAGTATTTTGGATTTGGTTGATACGCTTGATGACCCAGATAAAACAGCGGAGGATAAAATCAGGATTCTTAAGCTTCACAGGTGCAGGCTGCTCAATGAGATACATGAAAAACAGCAGCTTTTGGACCAAATAGATTATCTTATCGTGAATATCAGCCGTTGAATCAAATGAGATGCAATATTTTAGAGGCTGTTTTTACCGTGCTTGCGTGTTTTGCGCTTGATTCGGTATAAAATAAAATTGTTAAAAAAGAAAGGCGGGAAATATGATGAAGCAGACAGCGGGAAGAGAAAATTTAGGAGAACTGGCTCCGGAATTTGCCGCGTATAACGATGATCTTTTATTCGGAGAGGTGTGGGGAAGAGAGGATAAGCTTTCCCTGCGCGACCGTTCCATGATAACGATTGCGGCGTTGATGGGGGCAAAGAATTTTCCGCAGGTAAAAGCGCATCTGCAAATGGGCAAAGCGCACGGCATCACTAAGGAGGAAGCGGTGGAAATCGTTACGCAGCTTGCTTTTTACACCGGCTGGGCGAATGCGTGGACGGTGTTTCCGATGGTTGCCGAGGTGTACGGCGGGGAAACCGGGAACGCACAATCCTTTGAGCCGATGTTCGGATTGGGAAAGCCGAATGACGCTTACGCAGAATACTTTACAGGGCAAAGTTATCTGAATCCATTGGCAAGGGCGGGCGAGCCCGCATTGGGCGTTGCCAATGTAACCTTTGAGCCGGGCTGCCGCAACCATTGGCATATCCACCATAAGGGCGGCCAAATCCTGCTGTGTACAAACGGCAGAGGCTATTATCAGGAATGGGGAAAGCCCGCTGTGGAGCTGAAGCCCGGCGATGTTGTAAATATCCCGCCGGAGGTCAAGCACTGGCACGGCGCGGCTGCGGACAGCTGGTTTGCACATATTGCAATAGAGGTTCCGGCTGAACATTCCTCCAATGAATGGCTTGAGCCCGTTTCGGATTCGGATTATAATAAGTTAAAGGAAGGTGTTTAAAATTGAAAAAAATAATAGCTGCGCTGCTGGTTGTTTGTATAGGAAGTATGACTGCCGCATGCGGTAGTGACAGCACAGCGGATACGACTGAGGCGGATGAAAGCACCACAGTATTGTCGGAGCAGACGACGGAGGCGCAGGAAACGGCTTGGGAATGGCAAAAAGATTCTCCGGATAATCAGGGCTTGAGCAGCTCCGCGCTTGAGGATATACATGACACTTTTGATTCCTTTGAGCTGCTGACCTCGGTTATTGTAAAAAACGGTTATATCGTTGATGAATACTATAAAGACGGGTATGATGAAACAAGCACATTTATATTGAATTCCGCGTCAAAAAGCATTACAAGCGCGCTGATAGGCATAGCGATAGATATGGGCTATATAGAAAGCGTTGATACGCCGATTTCGCAGTATCTTCCCGAGGTGTCGGAATTGGGCGGCGAATGGAGCAACATCACCATCCGCCATCTGCTCACACACACTTCGGGCATAGCGACTACGGACAGCTCTTTATGGAACGAATGGCGCAATTCGGATAACTGGATGGAATATATTTATGACCTCTCCATCGTATCCGAACCGGGAAGCGCGTTCAGCTACTCCACGGGAAACACGCACATGCTTTGCGCGATCTTGCAGGCGGCAACGGGAATGACCGCTTATGAATTCGGCAAAGAGTACCTGTTTGACCCCTTGGGAATGGATAGTGTAGAATGCGGCAGTGATCCTCAGGGGATTTCAGACGGCGGCAACGGCTTTTCCATGACCGTATATGATATGGCTAAATTCGGGCTGCTGTTCCTCAACGAAGGTCAGTGGGAGGGCGAACAGATCGTCCCGTTACAATGGGTTGAGGCGTCAACAAGCGTTCAGTTTGTGCGGTCCTCCGGCAGCGCCGATTACGGCTACCAGTGGTGGGTGCGCACCTTCGGGGATAACGGCTATGACGCTTATTTCGCCCAGGGTCATGCCGGGCAGTATATTTTTGTTGTTCCGGAGCTTGAGCTTATCGTTTGTTTCACAAGTAATTATGAGGGCAGCAGCAGTATATACTGGCAGCTTGTAAACCGTATTGTCAATGCCTGTTCATAATAAAAAATAATTAAGTAAAGGAGCAAAATTATGGGATTTATGATGTATGTGCCTACAAGAATCATTTTCGGCCAGGGAGCGGCTGCGCAGCTCGGCAAGCAGACCCTGCCGGGCAGGAAAGCGCTGATTGTGATTTCAAACGGCAAATCCACAAGGGAAAACGGCTATCTTGATTTGGTTGAAAATCAGCTCAAAGAAGCGGGTGTGGAAACCGTTGTTTTTGATAAGATACAGCCCAATCCGCTTAAAGCAACGGTTGAGGAGGGCGGCAGCTTCGCAAAAGAGCATAATTGCGATTTTATAGTTGCCCTCGGCGGCGGTTCCGTTATGGATGCTTCAAAGGCGATAGCTACAGCCGCAACAAACGAAGGGGATCTCTGGGATTATGCCTTCGGCAGCACGGGAAAGGCAATGCCTATAAGAAACACGCCCTTGCCGATCGTTGCTATAACCACAACGGCGGGCACAGGCTCAGAGGTTGACCAGTGGGGCGTTATTACAAATCCGGATACAAACGAAAAAATCGGCTTCGGCGGTATAGATGAATTATATCCGAAGCTTGCCGTTGTGGATCCGGAGCTTATGAAATCCGTTCCGCCGAGGTTTACGGCGTATCAGGGTTTTGACGCGCTTTTCCATTCAACGGAGTGCTTCATTTCAAAAGCGTCCAATCTGATGAGCAATATGTATGCGCTTGAGGCTATAAGGAATGTCAGCCGGTATCTCGCAAGGGCGGTTGCCGACGGGAACGATATGGAGGCAAGGGAGCATGTTGCCTTCGGCAACACGCTTTCCGGCGTGGTAATGACGATCAGCTCCTGCACAAGCGAGCATTCGCTGGAGCATGCCATGAGCGCTTATCATCATAATCTTCCGCACGGCGCGGGCTTGATTATGCTTTCCAAAGCCTATTATCAGCATTTTGTGGACAGTCATGTGTGTGATGAAAAATTTGTGGAAATGGCAAAAGCAATGGGCGTGGAGAACGCGGCGAGCGCTCAGGATTTTATTGACGCGCTTTGCGATTTGCAGAAGAAATGCGGTGTGGATTCTCTTTCCATGTCTGATTTCGGAATTGAAATTCATGAGCTGGACGCAATTGCGAAAAACGCCAGGGAAACCATGGGCGGATTATTCGCGGCGGATCCAAAACCGCTTTCGCACGAAGACTGCGTTGCTATTTTGCAGAAAGCCTATAAATAATCACACTGAAACGGCAATACGAATAAAGAGGCTGCCGAGAAATCGATTCGGATTCCACATTTTGTGAGCGGGTGCCGTACAGAGGTACTGCCCCCGAGCAAAAGGTGGAAAGCGCAAAAACCGCACAACTGTGCGGTTTTTCACTTCATTTGCATATTATATAGTTTTAAAATTTGTTTTATTTAAAACATTCCGTAGTAACTGTTATTGTTCTCGATGAATAAAGACTCAATAACTTCTGCGCGTTCCGGATGACTTTATCGACAGCCTGAGAGGCTGCCCCGTATTTTATGGGGCGGCCTCTTTTGCGCCTGAATAAGATATATTTAATAATCTGCGCGTTCTGCAATTCAGCGG
>CAYOPQ010000044.1:0-15871 GCA_964405895.1 uncultured Bacteroides sp.
CTTAAAGGTTTTAAAGAGGTCTTTTTTTGTGCCGAGCACGAGGATTGTTTCGCCGGCTTCAAATTCGGTTTCCGGCGAAAGCGCAGCGTCCAGCTTGCCGTTATGCTTTTTGCCGATTATGTTGATATTATGGCGGCGGCGGATATCAAGACGCGCGATGGTTTTGCCTACCCACATATCGGGAACATCCACCTCAAACATGGCAAAATCGCCGCCCAGATCCATAAAATCAAGAATATGCTCCGAGCTGCACTTGATAGCCGCCCAGTCTGCAACCTGCTTTTCCGGATAAAAGATTTGGTCCGCGCCGTTTCTGAGCAGGAATTTTGCGTGAACATCGTTTGACGCCCTTGCAACAACAATTTTGCCCCCAAGCTCTTTTACAAGCGATGTGGTTTCAAGCGAATCCTGAAAATTATCGCCTATGGTGATAAAGCAGATGTCATATTCCTCAATACCGAGCGTTTCCAGAAATTCCGCGGAGGAGGCGTCCCCGATCTGTGCGCCAGTGCAATAGGGCAGGATTTGGTCCACCCTTTCCTCCCGCGAATCAACCGCCATGATCTCATGGCCGAGCTCGTTTAACCGCTTGGCAAGATGAACGCCGAACTGGCCGGCGCCTATAAGCAAAATCGTTTTCATAACAAAATCCTCTTTATATAAATTTAACCCACATGCACATTTTCCTGCGGGAATTTGATATGCTTTTTGGAGCTTCCGCCCACTGCCGCAAAGATAAGCGTGAGCCCTCCGACTCTGCCGAAATACATCAGCAGCAACAGAATGATTTTGGATACCGCCGTCAAATAGCGCGTATGCCCCAAATTCAGCCCCACCGTGCCTATGGCGGAGGCGGTTTCACAAAAGCTGTCCAGTATGGGCAGGTCTTCTATCTGCGCAATCAGTAAGCTGCCGAGCAGGAAAAGCACCAGATACATCGCCATGACTGCCGAGGCAGTCCGTACGCTTTCGCGGCTGATTCTTCTGTGAAACGCCTCTGCGTCTCCTTTACGCTTGAAAACAGACAGCATGGAGGCGATAACGACGGCAACAGTGGTGATTTTCATGCCGCCCGCCGTAGAGCCCGCCGAACCGCCTATGAGCATAAGAATGATGATAAGCAGCTTGCTCACTTCGGTCATTGCGTTAAGGTCGACCGTACTGAAGCCGGCTGTTCTGGAGGTCACGGACTGAAAAACAGAGGCCAACAGCTTGTCCGACGCGGAAAGATCATCCCATACGGAGCGGGAAAACTCAAAAATATAGAAATACAGCGCCGGAACGATCAGCAAAACCGCCGTTGTGACCAGCACGATTTTACTTTGCAGGCGGTATTTTTTAAATTTTATGCCGTATTTGTGCATATCGTCCCATGTTAAAAAGCCGATACCGCCGAAAATGACGAGAAACGAGATAACGATATTCATGACGGGATTGCCGCAGAACGCGGTGAGCGAGGAAAACGGCTCCTCCGAGCCCATCAGGTCAATACCCGCGTTGCAGAAGGCGGAAACGGAGTGGAACACCGAATACCATATGCTCTTGAGCACGCCGAATTCGCTGTAAAACACGGGGAACAGGCAGACGGCTCCGGCAAGCTCCGTTACAGCCGTAACCGTTATGATAAATTTCGTCAGTTTCATGATATTTCCGATGCTCGGCCCGCCGATGGATTCCTGAAGCGTGCTGCGCTGAACAAGGCTGAACCGCCTGCGACGCGCTATAAGCCCAAGCATGATTGCCGCCGTCATAACGCCCATGCCGCCGATTTGGATAAGCACCAGTATAATGATCTGCCCGAACAGCGACCAATATGTGCCCGTATCCTGCACGAGCAGCCCCGTTACGCAAACGGAAGAGGCTGAGGTGAACAGCGCGTCAAAATAGGGCGTCCACTGCCCGCTTGCCGTTGAAATCGGCAGGCAAAGCAAAAGGCTCCCCAGTAAAATAACGCCTGCGAAGCCTAAAATGATGATCTGAAAAGAGGTTAAATGAAATTTTTTCTGTTTCTGAATATCGTTACGCACTTAATCTACCCCGCGGATTGATTAAATTGACGCCGCGCACTGCTGCCGGGCTTTATAACAATGCAGTTATACTGCTATGCCGATAATTTGTCAATACCTTTTTAAAATATTTTTTCCGGATTTGATATTTTATAACCGGCGGCGCTGAAAACACGGCGGGCTGCGCGGCTTTTAACGATTATTTTTCAGGCACAAGCCTTTCCGTGCCGCCCATATAGGGCTGAAGCGCTTTTGGAATCAGCACACTGCCGTCCGCCTGAAGATTGTTTTCCAGAAACGCGATAAGCATTCTCGGCGGAGCAACAACGGTGTTGTTGAGCGTATGCGCAAGGTATGTGCCGTTTTCGCCCTTAACCCTGATTTTAAGGCGGCGCGCCTGCGCGTCTGTCAGATTGGAGCAGGAGCCGACCTCAAAATATTTCTTCTGCCTGGGCGACCATGCCTCGACATCTATAGATTTAACCTTCAAATCCGCCAAATCGCCGGAGCAGCACTCAAGCGTGCGCACGGGAATATCAAGCGTTCTGAAAAGCTCCACGGTATAGGACCAGAGCCTGTTGAACCACATTTTTGATTCCTCAGGCTTGCACACCACGATCATCTCCTGCTTTTCAAACTGGTGGATACGGTAAACGCCGCGCTCCTCAATGCCGTGGGCGCCCTTCTCTTTCCTGAAGCAGGGGGAATAGGAGGTCAGCGTCTGCGGCAGCCGGCTCTCCGGCGTTATGGTGTCTATAAATTTACCGATCATGGAATGCTCGGAGGTGCCGATAAGATAAAGGTCTTCGCCCTCTATTTTATACATCATGGCGTCCATCTCCGCAAAGCTCATAACCCCGTTTACAACTGCGGAGCGTATCATATACGGCGGAATACAATAGGTAAAGCCCTTGTTTATCATAAAATCGCGGGCATAGGCAAGCACTGCCGAATGAAGGCGGGCAATATCCCCCATAAGATAATAGAAGCCGTTGCCCGCAACTCTTCCCGCGGCGTCCAAATCAATACCGTTAAAGCTTTCCATAATCTGCGTGTGGTAAGGAATTTCATAATCGGGAACAACGGGCTCGCCGTATTTTTCTATTTCAACATTTTCGCTGTCGTCCCTGCCGATCGGCACGGATTCATCTATGATATTGGGAATGACCATCATGATCTGCGTTACTCTTTCAGCCAGTTCATCCTCTTTTTTGGAAAGCGCCTCAAGCTCCTGCGCCTGCGCCTTTACCTGCTCGCGCAGCGCCATGCCCTCTTCTTTTTTGCCCTGCGCCATAAGGTTTCCTATTTCCTTGGAAATTCGGTTCCTGTTGGCGCGAAGCTCGTCCGCTTTTTTCTGAACGGCACGCTTTTCCTCGTCAAGCGCGATTACCTCGTCAACAAGCGGCAGTTTTTCATCCTGAAATTTCTTTTTAATATTTTCTTTTACAATTTCTGGGTTTTCCCTTACAAATCTTATATCAAGCATATTTATTCTCCTAACTTATTCGCAAGCTCTTTTAAATCTTCCGCGTCAAAAAATTCCAGCTCAAGCGTGCCGCCTTTTCTGCCGGCATAGACCTTTATCTTTCTGCCCAGCGCTTCGGACAGGGACAGCTCCACCTCATCGTAAAAGCTGTTTCTTTTTTTAGCCCTTGCGGCGCGCGGACCGGCGGTTTCCTTTATTTTCGCAAGCCTTTCAACATCGCGCACCGTCATTTTATTTTGAACAATGTTTTTTGCAACCTCAAGCATCATTGCCTCATTATCAAACGCCAAAAGCGCACGCGCGTGGCCCGCGGTTATTTCTCCGTTCTTTGTCATCTCCCGCACCTCCTGCGGAAGTCTTAAAATCCTTAGGCTGTTCGCGATTGCAGGGCGCGACTTGCCCACGCTGTTCGCAACCTCCTCCTGCGTATAGCCGCACTTGTCTATCAGCGCCTGAAGCCCCTCCGCCTCCTCAATGGGGTTCAGATCCTCGCGCTGTAGGTTTTCGATTATGGCGATCTCCATTGTTTCCGTGTCCGTAAGCTCTTTAATAACAACCGGAACCTTTGCCAAACCTGCAATACGGCACGCGCGCCATCTGCGTTCACCTGCGACAAGCTGATAGCCGCCGGACGGGATCGGGCGCACAAGCAGGGGCTGAAGCACACCGTGCTGCTTAATGCTTTGCGCAAGCTCTTCTATGGACGCTTCATCAAAGGTTTTTCTGGGCTGATCGCGGTTCGGCACAATCTCGTTTAAATCCAGCTCATTCTGCGAAAGCATTTCATCTGTTGCGTTTTCCAGCATAAGCGCGCCGAGCCCTTTGCCGAGACCGCTCATTTTCTTTGCCATGATACTCCTCCTTTTTCATTGACATTTGCGCATATTACTGATTTTTTAGTATCTCCTCCGCAAGCCGCTTATATGCAAATGACGCCTTGCAGTATTTTTCATAATAAATCACCGGTTTTCCGAAGCTCGGCGCCTCCGCAAGCTTTACGCTGCGCGGTATCATCGTTTTATACGCTTTATTCGGAAAATATTTGTTTACCTCGTCAATAACCTGCTGGTTCAGCCTGAGCCGGCTGTCATACATAGTATATAAAACGCCCTCAAGCTCAAGATGCTCGTTATAATGCTGTTTTACAGTGCGAACCGTGCTCAAAAGCTGGCTGAGCCCCTCAAGCGCGTAATATTCGCACTGTAACGGCACAATCAGCGTGTCCGAAGCTGTAAGCGCGTTCAGACTGAGAAGCCCTAAGCTGGGCGGGCAGTCAATAAGTATAAAATCGAAATCCACCGTAAGAGGCGATATAGCCTTTTTCAGAGCGGAAAAACGGTTTTCGCTCTCTGCAAGTTCAAGCTCCGCGCCGGCAAGGTTCATATTCGCCGGCAGTAAAAAGAGATTTTTAAATTCGGTTTCAAGCATGATTCCGCGCGCCGGCACTTTATTGATTAATACATCATAGGTTGAATATTCAATATCCGCCTTATCCACGCCAACGCCGCTGGTGCTGTTGCCCTGCGGGTCCACATCAACAAGCAGGGTATTCTTGCCTTTATTGCCGAGCGCCGCCGCAAGATTGACGCAGGTGGTTGTTTTGCCCACGCCGCCTTTTTGATTGAATATAGCAATCGTTTTTCCCATGATCACAGCACCTTTCCGCAGTATTGCCTGCGCAGAGTTTTACAGAGATATTATACTATAACCCGTTCGCGCAATCAATATATCTTTCTAAAGTTTCACATGAAACACAGCAAATATTTTTCCAAAATTGTGGTTTGTCGTTTTTGCACAACAATATATAGATGTTTCACATGAAACAATAGTTTCCGCCCCGGACGCCAATTCCTGTGTTTCACGTGAAACACTTGGACATGGTTTAAAAATATCAGTTGAACAAGGGCAGGTCAGTAAAAAATGTTTCACATGAAACAATATATCTTGACAACCGTTCTGCGTGCCGATGTTTCACATGAAACATTTTATACGATTTGTGAATAACCGGAAAAGGGTAATAGAGTATATAAAAGCAGAATGGCCCGCCGTTGCCGGCAGGCCATCCCACGTGATGAAAAGAGGAGAATATGTTAAAACGGTTTCCCGTTTTAAGCGGAATTTGCATCCGAATCAGGCTTTTCAGCGGCAGCCTTTTTCGGATTTTTCGGTATACGGACATGGAATTCAATATACTCGTCCGTTTCTGTTTTATTGGATTCAGCGGGAATACCCGCTTCTTTCATGGTGTTTATCGCTTTGGTCACGGTATTGACAAAGATTCTGACATCCTTGAATATCTTTACAATATTGTTTTTGCGAACCTTCACTTCTTTATTTACAACGGAATCAATATAAGCCTCCGTCTGAGACACATTCATACCTTTTTGTTTGATAAGGTTAAGCGCCGTCCACATCTGCTTTTCGCTTTCGAGCCTTAAAAGCGCCCGTGCGTGCCGTTCGGATAAGCCTTCCTTTTCAATGAAGTATCTGACATCGGCAGGCAGCTTCAAAAGGCGAAGCTTGTTGGAGAGCGCGCTCTGGCTTTTTCCGAGGCGCTTTGCAATCTGTTCCTGCGTCAGTCCGAAATGATTTTGCATTTGGTATATCGCCTGCGCCTCTTCAAAGAAGCTCAAATCGGAGCGCTGTATATTTTCTATAACGGAATAAACAGCGGATTCCTCATAATCGCAGTCCACAATGAGGCAGGGCACGGTTGCGAAATTCGCAAGGATTGCCGCTCTGAGCCTGCGTTCGCCTGCGATGATTTCATAATAATCGCTGTTGTTGATTCTGCGGGCAAGCAGCGGCTGTAAAATGCCGTTTTCCTTTATGGATTCCGCAAGGCTTAAAAGCTCCTCGCTTTTAAACTGCTTTCGGGGCTGGTAGGGATTCGGCAACAGCTTTTCTGTTGCGATTCTCTGGACTTCTTCAGCCATTCACTACACTCCTTAAAGCTCCCCTTAACAGTTCTCTTTCTGAAACTAACTATAGCATATTTTCACAAAAAAGAAAAGGATTATCCGTCGTGATAATCCCATCCTTTTCTACATATTATACCGTTTTTAAAGCGGCTTGGTTGTGATTTTCTTAGCTTTTCTGGGGAATTTTGCCGGTGTTTGCGATATTTTTTTAATCACAGCAAGATTTCTTGAATCGCCGTTGGGCAGTTTATGATGAACTACTTTTTCTATCTCACCGCCGAGCGCCTCTATTGCGCTTGCACCGAGCTCTGTTTCCGCCTGCGCGCCCTTCATGGCAATAAAGGTGCCTCCGACCTTGACAAGCGGCAGTGCATACTCCGCAAGGATATTCATGGGCGCAACGGCGCGGCTCACGGCGTAATCAAACTGCTCTCTGTACAGCTCGTCGTGCGCAATATCCTCCGCCCGCGCGTGCAGGGTGTTTCCGGGCAAGCCGCACAGGTCCAAAACCTCTTTTATAAAGCCCAGCTTTTTGCCTACCGAATCCAGAAAAACCATATCAAGCCGCGGTCTGGCGATAAGCATCGGCAGTCCGGGGAAGCCCGCTCCGCAGCCCACATCTATGACCCTTGCGCCGTCGGGTATATCTGCGGCGGCAAAAACCGAAAGCGAATCGGCAAAATGTTTAACTGAAATTTCATCCTCGTCCGTGATTGCAGTAAGGTTCATATGCTCGTTCCATTGCAAAAGCTGCTGTTCAAGCAGCTCAAGCCTGTCCAGCGCAGCCGAATCAAGCGCGGCCCCTGCTTCTTTGGCATACTCAAATACTTTATTCCTGTTCATAACGCCTCCAGAATGATATTGAGCGCGGCAATATCCGCAGGGTTTACCCCGCTTATGCGGCTTGCCTGCCCAAGATTTTCGGGCCGTATTTTGGAAAGCTTTTCAACCGCCTCGAGCCGCAGCCCCTTAAGCGAAGCGTAATCCAAATCGGGCGGTATTTTTTTGCACTCTATGCGGCGCATTTCCTTTATCTGCTGTTCCTGGCGGGCGATATATCCGGCGTATTTGACGGAAATCTCCACCTGCTCAAAGACCTCGCGCGGATAATCCGGCCTGTTTACATCAACGCTCTCCAAATCCTTATATGTAACCTGCGGCCTTTTCAATAATTCTATCATTTTACAGCCCTTTTTCAAAGGCGCGGTATTGCATTTTTCCAAAATCCCCTGCAGTTCATCGGAAACAGGGATGGAGGTTTGCTTGATCCGCTCTGTTTCAAGCGCTATCTGCTCCTTTTTTTCAAGGAACGCCTTGTAGCGCACATCGCTTATAAGCCCGATTTCATGCCCGATCGGCGTCAGGCGGAGATCCGCGTTGTCCTGCCGGAGCACAAGCCTGTACTCGCTGCGGCTCGTCATCATTCTGTACGGGTCCGTACAGCCCTTTGTAACCAGATCGTCAATAAGCGTGCCTATATAGGAGCCGCCCCTGTCAAGGATCACCGGCTCTTCTCCGCGCACCTTTCTTGCGGCGTTGATACCGGCAACAAGCCCCTGCGCCGCGGCCTCCTCATAGCCGCTGGAGCCGTTGAACTGCCCCGCGCCGAACAAGCCCGCAAGGCTGTTAAACTCAAGGCTCGCCTTGAGCGCGGTAGGATCCACGCAGTCGTACTCGATGGCATAAGCCGTCCGCATGACCTGCGCCTTTTCAAGCCCCGGAATCGTATGTATAAACGCGAGCTGAACATCCTCCGGCAGGGAGGAGGAAAGCCCCTGCAAATACATTTCCTCTGTTTCAAGCCCGCACGGCTCAATAAACAGCTGGTGCCGCTCCTTATCGGAAAACCGCACAACCTTGTCCTCAAAGCTGGGGCAGTAGCGCGGGCCCGCGCCCTCTATTTTTCCGCTGTAAAGCGGGGAGCGGTCAAGGTTATCCAGAATAACCTTTTTTGTGTCCTGATTCGTATATGTGATATAACAGCAGACCTTGTTTTCCGGCGGTGAAGCTGTTTCAAAGCTGAAGGGCACCGTGTGCTCGTCGCCGGGCTGCTCCTGCGTTTTTGAAAAATCTACGCTGCGCCTGTTTACGCGCGCCGGCGTACCTGTTTTAAATCTGCGCAGCGGAATACCCAGCTTGTAAAGCGAGGCGGACAGCTCGTTAGCCGGAAACATACCGTCCGGACCGCTGGAGTACGAGACATCGCCGATATAGACCCGCCCGCCTAAAAATGTGCCCGTCGCTATAACAACGCACGTTGCCGTGTAAACAGCCTCTAACTTTGTGGTCAGCTTCCAGAGCCCGTCCTCCGTGCGCTCCAGCGCCGTGATTTCCGCCTGGCGGACATCCAGATTTTTCTGCAATTCCAGCGTATGCTTCATGCCCTTTGAATATTCGCGCCTGTCGATCTGCGCGCGCAGGGAATGGACGGCAGGCCCCTTGCCGAGGTTCAGCATTCGGTTTTGCAGCGTATATTTATCCGCCGCCTTGCCCATTTCGCCGCCGAGCGCGTCTATCTCTCTTACAAGGTGTCCCTTAGAGGTGCCGCCGATTGACGGGTTGCAGGGCATATTCCCAATCCAGTCAAGATTTACGGTAAAAACCGCGGTTCTGCACCCCAGCCGGGCAGCGGCAAGGCAAGCCTCAATGCCGGCGTGGCCGGCGCCTATGACCGCAACATCATAATGATCGGCAAAATACTTCATAATCTATTTTCCCACACAAAATTTACTGAATATATTGTTTACAACTTCAACAGTGGCTTTCTTGCCCGTCAAAGCCAGCAGCTCGTCCGCCGTGCTGTCAATCATAACATTCACGGCGTCAAAGGTCATACCCGAACACAGCGCGCCGAGCGCTTCGTTTATAAAACCGAGCGCCGCTTTGCAGCACTGCTTCTGCCTTGCATTCGCAAGCATCGGCGCGTTTGAGTCAAAATCGTCCGCGCCCAAAAGGGAATGGACCGCCTCGCTTACGCAATCCAAATAACGGTCGTCCTTAGCGGAGATATATATCGTTTTTTCAAAAGCGCCGTCTACCTCGTCAATAGGCGCGCCGTCGGAAATATCTATTTTGTTCACGACTGCCAGCGCTTTTTTGCCGCGGCATTTTTCTATAAGCTGTAAATCATTTTTATCAAGCGGGCGGCTCAAATCAAACACCGCTATGATAAGCTCCGCCGTTTCAAGCCTTTTGAGCGTGCGCTCAATTCCGATTTGCTCCACCTTGTCGCCGCTCTCGTGCAAGCCGGCGGTATCGCTCAGATTGAGCACGATATTCCCAAGACGGACGCAGCCTTCAACAATATCCCTTGTGGTGCCGGCAATATCCGTAACAATGCTTTTTTCACGCCCGGAAAGCAGGTTCATCAGCGTGGATTTGCCGGCGTTCGGCTTGCCCGCGATAACGGTATCCACGCCCTCGGTCATAACCACGCCGCGGTCATAACCGGAAATCAGGCGCTCAAGCTCCACCGCCGCTTTTCGCAGCGTTTCCTCAAGCTCCTCGCTTTGCAGCTCGGGTATCTCCTCGTCAGGATAATCCACCCACGCACCCATAAGGGCGGAGCAGTCCAGCAGGCTTTGCAGCACGGCTTCTATTTTCCTGCTCAGGGCGCCGTCTATCAGATTCATAGACGCCTTTACGGCTGTTTCACCCTTTGCGGATATCATATTCGCCACGCCCTCCGCCTGAGCAAGGTCGATTTTCCCGTTTAAGAACGCCCTTTTGGTAAATTCACCGGGCTGTGCAGGAACGGCGCCGGCGTCATAAACCGCCTCAAGCGTTTTCTGCACAACAAAAAGCCCTCCGTGAACCGAAAGCTCAACTACATTTTCACCTGTATAGCTCTTGGGCGCGCGGAAAACAAGCGCAACGGCGTCGTCTATGGCTCTGCCTTCGCTGATGATTCTGCCGAACTTTGCCATGTAGCCGCCGACCTCTGTAAGCGCAGCGCCGTCCGCCGCCTGAAAAACGCTTGCCGCGATATTGACAGCGTCGTCCCCGCTGATTCTGATCACGCCTATGCCTCCGGCGGCATTTCCTGTTGCAACGGCAGCAATGGTCTTTGCCATATTTTCACCCTCTGATAAACAAAAGGCGGGGGACAGCCCCGCCTTTAAATGTTTTTTTATTCGCTGTCTTTATCAACCTCGATTTTACCGAACTTGGTAAAATCCTTCGGCAGCGGGGCAGCCTTCTTCGGGGCGGCGGGTCTGCCGCCTGAATAGCCCCTTCTGCCCGCGGAGCCGCCCTGACGGTACTTCACTCCGCCCTCCGGCTGAAGAACAACTTTTCTGTCCTGCCCGACGCCTATGGATACGGATTCCACACCGTCAATCTCCTGAACGGCAGTATGGATAATACGCCTTTCATAAGGATTCATAGGCTCAAAGGTATATCTTCTGCCCGTTCTCAAAACATATTCCGAATGTTTACGGGCAAGATTCTTCAGGGTCTCGTTCCTTTTTTCGCGGTAGTCGCCAACATTGATCGCGACCCTTATGTATTTGCCGGATGTCTTTTTAACAGCCAGCCCGGTCAGGTACTGCATGGAATCAAGCGTTTCGCCGCGCCTGCCTATGATGATGCCGTGATCATTGCAGTTTACCGTAAGCTCAAGCACGCCCTCGTTTACCTTGCCGATAACCTCTGCGTTTTCAACCTTGAGCCCTTCTATCATAGCTTTCAGATAGCTGACGGCGGCGCTGACATCAATATCCTTTTCCGTTAAAACGGGGTCGTCCGCCTGCTTCGGCGCTTCCGCAGGCTGCGCCTTTTGCCTGGGCTTTTCAGCCGGCTTCTTGCTTTCGGCAGCGTCTTTCCTGCGCGCCGTATTTTCAGCCTTTTGCTGCGGCTTTTTCGCCGGCTGCTTTTTCGGCGCCTGCTTTTTTTCCTTTTTGCCGTCGTCATAAGAGATTTTGACTTCGGCGTCACTTGAGCCTAAAAGCCCGAAAAATATCTTTTTAGGCAGGGCTAAAACTTCCTCGTGAAGCTCGGCGGAATTCGGCATTTTTACGCCCGCTGCCGCAAGCTTTGCCTTAAGCCCGTCCGCGGCAGCCTGCGCCGCCGCCTCTCTGGTTTTGCCCTTGCCGATGTACTCGTATATCATAAAGTCCTCCGATTCAATACATAAAAGCGGAAAATCAAATAAGAGCAAATATCTTTTTCTGTTACAATATTTGTTTATAACGCTTTTGTTTTCTTTAAATTGTTTTCCCTAGAGCGGCGGTAAATGGTGTTTTCAAGCATAAGCTTCGCCTGGCTCTTTTTCGGCGGGAAGAATTTTGCAACAAACAACTGCTGAAACAGCGCAACAAGGTTTGAAATGATCCAATAAAAACCTACAGCCGCGGGTACCTTGAACGCGATGTAGAAGGAGAAGAACGGCATAATCAGCATCATCATGATCATGCTGGAGGTCTGCTGCTGCATAGCCGGATTCGTCTTTTTCTGTATCAGCATCGAAACGATTGTAGACGCAAGCGAGGTCAGCAGCGAAAAGATGGGGATAAGAACGATCTCGCCGTCCGCCCAGTGGGGGATTGCCGTCATATCCAGTCCGCCGAGATACATACCGCTCCTAAAGGCGTCAATCGCCGAAATATAATCCGCTGTGAACAGATTGGGGAATTCCGCAATAAATTCATCCTTATATGCCACCCAGTTTTCAAGTATACCGAGCTGCAAATAGTTTCCGGAATAGCCTATTGTTTCTGTAAGGAAGGTTGAAAGCTCGTCCGCATAATCCCCTATATTGCTCATACCTATTATGTAGGAAAGCGGATAGTAGATGATACCCACGATACCCATAAGGAATACAAGCTGGAACACCATGGGACCGCAGCCCATCTGCATGGGGTTATGACCCTCGCGCTGATAGAGCTCCTGCATTTCCTGGTTCATTTTATTCCTGTCTTTAGGATCCGGATATTTTTTTTGGATTTTTTGGATTTTCGGAGTAATCCGCGCCGATTTGGCAGTTGTTTTCTGCTGGTGCAGATTTACGGGCAGCAATATAAGCCTCGTAACAACTGTAAAAATGATTATAGCAATAAAATATTCATTGCTGAGCACGCCGAGCAGCAGCTCCATACATTTTCCGAACAGCCAGTAGAGCGGCTTGAAAATCGTTGTGCCCTCCGCGCTCAATGCCATCGTAACGGCGTTTACTGAAAAATCAAACATTATTTTTCCTCATTTTTGTTCTTTTTTGGGGGAACGGGGTCATACCCGCCCTTGGAAAACGGGTTGCAGCGCAGAATACGCCATGCGGCAAGAAGCACACCCTTAAAAACGCCGTGAAGCTCTATCGCTTCTATCGCATACTGCGAGCAGGTTGGGTAAAACCTGCACGAGCCGCGGGAAAAGCGCGGGCTTATTGTTACCTGATATGTTCTTATCAAAAAAATAAGCGCTTTTTTAACAATGCCTTTCATTCTATAACACCAAGCTGTGCAAGCTGCTTTTCCATATCCCTGAGCACCGCCTGCATCTTAACATTACAGGTTGCGCTGCGCGAAACAAATACGATATCGTAATTTCCCGCCACGCGCCCGGCAAGCTCGGCATATGCCGCTCTTATAAGGCGGCGCGCTCTGTTTCTCTGATAAGCCTTGCCGGTTTTTTTGCTGCTTGTGATTCCAACTCTTGTTTCATTGCGCCTGTTTTTCATAGCATAAGTAACAAGCGTTTTACCGGCGCAGCTTTTGCCCCTGTAATAAAGACGGCGGAAATCCTTGTTTTGATTTAAGGCTATGATCTTCACAACACCATTCCCTTAAAACAGCCGTTTAAGCCTTTCGGCTCCTGCCGTTATCAGTAAGAAAGCTTCTTCCTGCCCTTGGCGCGGCGGCGCGCAAGCACCTTTCTGCCGTTTCTTGTGGACATTCTTTTTCTGAAGCCGTGCTCCATCTTTGCGTGCCTCTTCTTGGGCTGAAATGTTCTTTTCATCAAAATTCACAACCTTTCTCTGACTAAAACTTGTCTTAATCATTATATTCTCTGCGCGGCATAGCGCAGGCTGAAACAAAATAAAACCAGCGCGGCAATGCGCTGTTTAAAACACTTTTGCATGTTAGCGAACAATATTATATATTAAAAATATCCGGCTTGTCAACTAAAAAATAATAAATCTTGTAATTATTAAAATTATATATTATAATAGCACTATATTTAGTGGTTTTTACCGCGCTTTACAACAAGAGCATATCTCGCTCACGGTAAAAAAACAGGATAAAAGGTGGTTTTTTTTGATGATTGGTATAATAGGTGCCATGGATATAGAGATAGAGGCTGTGCAAAAACGGATCGAAGACCCTGTTGCTGAGAATATTGCCGGCTGCGCCTTTGTGTGCGGGCATATAAACGGCGTTATGACGGCGGCGGCGCGCTGCAATCCCGGAAAGGTGAACGCAGCGCTGTGCGCGCAGATAATGATAGACCGCTTTTCTGCCGACCAACTCATAAATATCGGCGTGGGCTGCTCGCTTTCGCCGCAGGTATCCATAAAAAATATCGTTATTGCCAACGATGTCTGCCAGTACGATATAGATATGACGGCAATCGGCGAGCCGCGCGGCTTTATAGACGGGCTCAATAGGATCAAGATTCAGGCAGACCCGGAAATTTCAGAGCGCCTTGCAAGAATCGCCATTCATTCGGGCGAAAAGATACACCGCGGCACGGTTGCAAGCGGGGATATCTTTATAGCATCTAAAGCGCTGAAAGAAAAGATCGTAAGCGAATTCGGCGCGATCTGCGGAGAAATGGAGGGCGGCGCGATTGCCCATGTTGCCGCCGCGAACCGCGTACCCTTTGCCGTTTTGCGCTCAATCAGCGACGGGGGAGACGACGAAGCCTCCATGGACTATCCCACATTCAAAAAAACCGCCGCGGAAAAATCCGCGGCTATCATCCTGAAATATATTGAAGGTGAAAACGAACAGCTTGAGCTTACTCCGTAATAAAGCTGCTCATGATATATTCCTCCGCCTCTTCAATGAGCCGGTGGAGCACATTGCCGTCCATAAAATCAATACCCGTTCTTGATTTATCCTCAATAAAGGCAAAGCGTGAATCCAGCACGGCTATGGCGGCGCTGGCAAGCTCGTGGCCCAGATTATAATCCAGCCGGAACATATCGCTTGGCAGGGCGCCCGCCTTTGCGAGCGTGAGCGCGCCGCGGTAGATGCACAGCATATAATAATCATGCAGATATTTTACAAGTGAATTATCCTTTGAGGACGCAGCAGCCATATCTATGAGCACCTTTGTGGCCTGCGTCAGTGTGGTGAGCTCCGAATCATCGTTTTCGTCCCCGGCAATACGGTTAAGGTATTCCTCGTCAAGCCCGTACCGGCTCTTTGAGACGCCGAGCAGGTAATCCGTTGTAACGCCGTAGTATTCGCTGCATTTAATAACAAAATCAAGCCCGCATTCGCGTATGCCCTTTTCATAATGGCTCAAAAGCGCCTGGCTGATACCGAGATCCGCCGCCACCTTTTTTTGGCTTGAGCCGCGCTCTTTCCGAAGCTGAGACAAGATTGCGGCAAATTTTGATTTTTTGCCTGAAATGGAATTTGTACTGTCTGCCATAAAATTTACCCGTTTCTTTTAACAATAATTTACAACTTCTATCATCTGTTATATATTTGTTATACTGTGAGTAATTATACCGCGTGTAATGCTGTTTGTAAATAGCAAATTAAATTTGTAAACATTTTGTAATTTTTCGTGCCTTTGCGGCATTTTTCCAGTAAAATCACAGTAAAATATGGGGGCTGAATCGTGAAAACATTTACCATATATCTTTTCCGCCACGGAATAACAAAAGGTAATATAAACGCACAGTATATTGGGCGTACGGATTATCCGCTTACTATGGATAGTATATCGCAGCTGAAAAGCATAAAAGCAAAATACCATTATCCGCGGGTGGAGGCGGTGTTTTCGTCACCCTTGAAACGGTGCGCCGATTCCGCAAGGATCCTGTTTCCGGAAAACGATCCGATCCTTATAAACGACTTTGTGGAGTACAGCTTCGGCGAATTTGAGGAGCGCACGGCAAAGGAGCTTGAGAACAACGAGGATTTTACAAATTGGCTGCGCGGCGATATGAACGCGCGCCCGCCGTTCGGGGAGAGCAACGCCGAGTTCATGCACCGCGTCTGCGCCGCTTTTGAAAAGGTGGTGGACGGGCTTATAAAAACGCAGACGGAAACCTCTGCGATTGTCGGCCACGCCGGCGTACTTATGGCGATCCTTGCGTGCTACGGCTTGCCGGAGGCGCCTATGGCGCACTGGCAGATGGACCCCGGCTACGGGTTTAAGCTGCGCGTTACGCCGTCCCTTTGGATGCGCGCGAATAAAATAGAGGTTGCCGATACCGCGCCCGTTCCAACCGTTGAGGAATAATACCGGCTTACCGCTATTCAAGTTTTTATTTTTTACGGCATATA
>CAYOPQ010000045.1:0-15114 GCA_964405895.1 uncultured Bacteroides sp.
GAACGCTCCGCAGACGCGGAGCGTTTTTTTATTTCACAATGTAAAAAATGATTGGTTCATCATTAAATTATTGGCAATATTAAATATGAAGGCAGTGATTGCTTTAAAATTTTTCAGGCGGGTGATGATTTATGAAAAGATTTTTCTCACTGACTGCTGCCCTTGTTTTTACCGTTTTCTGCCTGAGCTCCTGCACGGGCAGCTTGGGAGAAGGGCAGGGAGAAATATCTGTTTTTTATTATACCTTCAGCGATACCTACATTTCCGGCGTTCGCTCTTCTTTAGATCAAATTCTCAGCGAGGCGGGGCTGAGCTACAACGACTATGACGCGAACAGCAGCCAGACAACACAGACCGAACAGATACAGACGGCAATAGCAAAAGGCGCCTCCGCGCTTGTCGTAAATATTGTGGACACCGGCTCCGACGACGCGGCGCAGAATATAATAAACATGGCAAGCGCAAGCGATATTCCGGTTATCTTTTTTAACCGCTCCGTAAGCGAAAGCGTTATAGAAAGCTATGAGAAATGCGTTTTTGTAGGCACGGATTACGAAATGGCGGGGCATATGCAGGGGGAGATGATCGGCAATTATCTGCTTCAAAATTACGACGAATATGATTTGAACGGCGACGGCGTAATAAGCTATGTACTGTTTAAGGGGCAGGAGGGCAATCTGGAGGCGATAGCGAGAACGCAATACGCTGTTGAGGACTGCAACCAAATCCTGACGGCGGCGGGAAAGCCGGAGATAGAATTTTACGATTCGTCAAACACAAACAAGTATCTTGTTGACCAGGACGGCAACTGGTCCTCCGCCGCGGCAACAAACTATATGAGCACAATCCTTGCGCAGCACAGCACGGCAAACGGCAATATGGTGGAACTTGTTATAGCGAACAACGATGAAATGGCGCTCGGCGCAATTTCCGCGCTTCAAAGCGCAGGCTACAACAACGGAGACGGCAGCATAACCATACCCGTTTTCGGCGTTGACGCGACGGACGCCGCTAAGGCAAAAATAGCGGACGGCTCTATGGCAGGCACAATCAATCAGGACGGTGAAAGCATGGCGCAGGTCATAAAAACGATCATAGATAATTTCAGCGCCGCGCAGGCGCCGCTTACGGGAATAGACGAGGAAAACACCGAGGGCTCGCAAAGGGTGAATGTGCCCTACTCCGCCTATACCGGCGAATAAAAGGGAGTCAGATAATGGAACTGCTTAAAATGGAAAATATAACAAAAAGCTTTCCCGGCGTTACGGCGCTGGACGGCGTTTCGCTCAGCGTAAAAGCCGGCAGCGTCCACGCGCTTATGGGCGAAAACGGGGCGGGCAAATCCACGCTTATGAAATGCCTTTTCGGGGTGTACGCAAAGGACGGCGGCAGGATATTCCTAAACGGCGAAGAGATAAATTTCAAAAGCTCAAAGGAAGCGCTTGAGGGCGGCATTGCGATGGTGCAGCAGGAGCTGAACCAGGCGTTGAAGCTGAGCGTGATGGATAATATGTGGCTGGGAAGATTCCCCACCGTTGTAAACTCCCTGCCGTTCACCAGTGAAAAAAAGATGTATACCGACACTAAGGCGGTATTTGATAAATTGGGGCTTGATATAGACCCGAAGGCGGTCATGGGCAGGCTGTCTGTTTCACAGCGCCAGATGGCGGAGATAGCGAAGGCGGTGTCCTACAACGCAAAAATCATTGTATTTGACGAGCCCACCTCCTCGCTGAACGATACGGAAGCACAAAGGCTGTTCAAAATAATAGAAGCACTGAAAAGCAAAGGCTGCGGCATTATCTATATTTCTCATAAAATGGAGGAAATACTGCGCATATCCGACGAGGTGACGGTCATGCGCGACGGAAAGCATATTGCCACAAAACCGGCGGACGAGCTTACAACGGACGAAATCATACGCCTTATGGTAGGCAGGGAGCTCAAAAACAGATACCCGGAAAAGACGAACACCCCCGGAGAAATACTTCTGACGGTCAACGACCTCAGCGCGCAGTACAAGCGGCTTTTCAATGTTTCATTTACCGCAAGGCGCGGAGAAATTCTAGGGGTTGCCGGCTTGGACGGCTCCGGGCGCACGGAGCTGCTTGAAACCCTTTTCGGAATAAACACAAGAAAAAGCGGAAGCATATATCTGTGCGGCGCGCAGATCAGAAACAAGACCGCGCGGGAATCGGTAAAAAACGGCTTTGCGCTGCTCACCGAGGAACGGCGCGCGACCGGGATATTCGCTATTTTGAATATCCGCGAAAACACCGTTATATCCAGCCTTAAAAAATTTGCCGCCGGCCCGTTTTTAAGCGACAAAAGGATGCGCAAAAGCGTTGCGCGCCTGATTGATACGCTGAAGATAAAGACCCCGTCTCAGGAAACAAAAATAGGCGTGCTCTCCGGCGGGAACCAGCAAAAGGTGATCATAGGAAGGTGGCTTTTGACGGAGCCGGAGGTGCTGCTGCTTGACGAGCCGACGCGCGGCATTGATGTGGGCGCGAAATATGAAATCTACAAGCTGATAAACGAGCTTGCGTGCCGCGGGAAAACGGTTATTATGGTATCATCAGAAATGCCGGAGCTTTTGGGCGTCTGCAACAGGATACTTGTTATGAGCGGCGGGCGGCTGGCAGGAGAAGCAGACGCCGAAACAGCCACGCAGGAAGAAATCATGGAGCTTGCGGCAAAATATGTTTAAGGAGAGATTTTAATGCCTTCTTCGGAAAATAATACTCCGCTCGGCAATTTTAAAGCACTGCCTGCCTACGGAAAGCGGCGGGCGGCGCTTGATTTTGTGCTGAACAACGCTATGTATATCATTATCATCGCAGCTATCATTTTTATAGCCGTAAGGGTGCCGAGTTTTCTATCGCTTTCCTCTATCGTAAACATCATCTCGCTTACGGCGTCCAAGCTGCCGATAGCACTCGGCGTGGCGGGGTGCATCGTTTTGACCGGCACGGATATATCCGCCGGCCGCGTTGTAGGGCTTACGGCGTGCGTAGGCGCGTCGCTCCTGCAAATGACGGGCTATGCCAATAAAATGTTCCCCAACCTCGGCGTTATGCCACTTTGGGCTGTCTTTCTGATTGTTATAGCTATCGGCGCGGCGGTAGGGTTCGTCAACGGCTTTTTTGTTGCCAAATTCAAGCTTCACCCGTTTATCGTAACGCTGTCCACGCAGCTCATTGTATTCGGTATCGTTCTGATGTACCTTATGACGGGAACGAATAACGGGCAGACGCTTTCGGGGCTTGACAGCTCTTATACAGAATTTATACGCGGCACACTGTTTACAATCGGCGGCGTTGCCGTGCCGAAATATGTGCTTTATTCCGCCATTCTCACGGCTGTGATGTGGGTAATATGGAACAAAACGAAATTCGGCAAAAATATGTTTGCGGTAGGCTCAAACGAAGAGGCGGCAAATGTATCGGGCGTCAATGTTTTTGCAACCGTTGTAGCCGTGTTTGTGCTTGCCGGCGCTCTTTACGGGGTCACGGGATTTATAGAGGGCGCAAGGATAGCCTCCTGCTCCGCAAACACGGGGCTCACCTATGAGAGCGACGCCATTGCGGCCTGCGTGATAGGCGGCGTATCCTTTGTGGGCGGCACCGGAAAGATAAGCGGAATCGTAATAGGCGTGCTGCTTTTGCAGCTGATATTCGTTGGGCTGAATTTCCTTTCCGTTTCGGCAAATATGCTTTATATTATCAAGGGCGCCATCATTCTGGCTGCTTGCGCCGTTGATATGAGAAAATACCTTACAAGGAGATAACGGCATGAAAAACGAAAAACAAAGAAAAAGCGGCGGTCTTTATGAGGGCGTAAACATATCCGCCCGCGCCGCAGACGCCCTTACGCTGATCAGCTGCGGCGCGCTTGCGCTGTGCCTTTTTGCGGCAATTGCCTTTGCGGCTTGAATATGCGCGGCAGGCAGGGTGAAAGCAATAAAAAAGCAGGAACGCCAATTCAAAAGCGCTCCTGCTTTTATTTGTTACAGCTTTTTCCTTTCGGTCAAAGGTCGTCCGCGTCCTGCTCCGGCTCCTCGTATTCGCCGGTTTCATACATTTTTTTGGTGGTGCCTGTATAGCTGCCCAAATTATCGCTGTTTGCCATATCGGGGCTGATATAGGAAGTAAGGTCTATTACCTTTTTACTGTTTTCAACCGAACCGCGCCTGCCCTTTTTGTTTTCTTTTTCTTTATTGCTTTTCATAAAAAATCACCTCACTGATATTTTAAGTAAAGGTGATGTTTTTATACCTGCGGTTTAAATTTTTTCTACATCTATATGCGCAATTTTATCCATAAACTGCTTCGGCGTTATGACTTCCCCCATATCGAAAAGATCGTCCATATTCAGGTTGAAATTATTTATGAAAACAGGCGTATTTTCATATTCTATATCTATATGAAGGCGTTTTGCATCCTCCCTGATTCTTTCGGGGGTATAGGTATGGCAGTCATAATAGCGGGAGGCGTGGACCTCGTTATTCCTGATATACTGCAAAACAACATTTCTGCTTGATTTTGAAACGGAAATATACTGATTTATATTCTTTTGAAGCGCCTGCCCCATAGTCATCTGCGCCACCGCCTTGCACGCGCCCGAATTCACAAAAAACTCATTGATAAAAATGCTTTCAAGCGGGCTGGTGTCATCGGGCACGATGATGGCAAGAATATTCTTCGTTGGCTTATGCGGATAATATTTTTTTAAGAATTCCTTAAAATAATGCTGCCCTTCGGCAATTTTTTTTGCATAAAAATGATAAAACGGTATATTTGGACTGCTTGCGACACCCGGAAGCGAAAAGGGCTTGAACTCCCCGCCCTGCTCGTCATAAACCAGCACATTTGAATTTGTTATGATTACCGGAATCGCTTTGGCCATTTTTGAAACTTCCTTTGCTATGCTTATATGGAAACCGTTACACTTATGAAGATAATTTTACTATATTTTATATACAAAATCAACAAAATAAAAAAATATCGTGCAATATTCCTTCTCATATGTTATTATGTAATAAATTGGTATTGCAATTGGAAGTATAAAACGGAGGAGAATGTAACTTGGCTGAAAAAGATGATGAAATAGATAAGATATTAAAGGAACTTAAGGGTGCTATGAAAAATCATGATGCAAAAGGCGACGACTCCGCCGAGCAAAGCACCGAACCGGCTGACACGGACAACGCAGAGCCCGGCTCTGACGCATACGGCGCGGAACCTGCCGACGGATATAATGCAGAACCTGTTGCCGAACAGGCTGCCGAACCCGCGCAGGAAATCGTTTCAAACGATACGCAGGTTGGCGTTAAAACAAAGGATGACACGGATATCACCGAGCTCAAGGAAGAAGAGACCGGCGCAGCGCCATCTGCTGCGGAGCCCGACGAAATTCTTTCCGAGGAAGAAGAACCGCAGTATAAAAGCATTAATGATTATGCGGACGAATACGAAGAGGAAGAGGTTGATTATGTGCGAAATCCCCGCAAAAAGAAAGCGATTATTATTGCCGTAATCGCTTTTGTGGTAATCGTTGCGGCGGCTGCCGGCATTTATTTCGGTATGTTTTCCGCAGAAGAGGAGGAAACTACCGTAACGGAAACCGAACCCACAACGACCACAACAACGCAGGCGCCTGTTGTGATCACGAACCCGCTTACCGGCGAATCCGGCTATAACGAATCCGCAGTGGGCAAAAGACCTATAGCGGTTGTTGTTGAAAACGCTTCGGGAGCAAGACCGCAATATAATATGGACTCGCCGGACATTATTGTTGAGGGCGAGGTAGAAGGCGGAATAACCCGTATGCTCTGGCTTTACGCCGATATGACGGATTTGCCGGATATTGTGGGCCCTGTTCGCTCCGCAAGACCCAGCTTTGTTGAGTTTTCACAGCTTTTTGATTCCATATTCGTGCATTACGGCACCAGCCACAGCAGCGGCTCCTATACCGGCGCGGACGATTATATAGAAGACAATGATGTGGACAATGTAAACGGCATGACCACATCTGCCTGCTTCACGCGCACAAGCGATAAGGTGAGCCCGCACAACGCGGTGCTTGTGGGATCAGAGCTTTTGAGCGTTATTGAGGACTATGATTACAGAACCGATATTGATTACGACAGCTTTACGCAGTTTAGCTTTTATGATACCGAAACCGCTGTTTCCGACACGGATTGCAGCAGTATAACCGTTCGCTTTTCCTCAAGGACGGACAGCCACACATTTACATATAATGAAACGGACAGCGTTTATCAGAACCAAAACGATTTTGAACAGGTTGTAAGCTTTACAAATATAATTGTTTTATATACCAGCACAACATATGTGAGCAAATCAAACTATAACGGCACCGGCAGCACGGTAACCTACTGCAATTTTGATTTGACGGGCGGCACGGGCATGCTTGCCTCTGCGGGCACCGTTGTGGAATTCAACTGGAGCGTTGAAGACGGAACGCTCACATTTACGGCGGAGGACGGCAGCGAGCTGAACCTGAACACCGGCAGGAGCTATATCGCTATTGTATCCTCCAACAACGGCGGCAGCGCGACCGTACAGTAAACAGCGCCGATAGATTACAGCAAAACCCACGGCAAAAATACAGTTTAAACGGCGGAGCGTTTCCGCTGTGTTTTGAAATCCCACTGCGGAGGTGCTTTATGAAATTCGGCAAAAACAAAAAGTTCAAAATCATGCAGATAACCGATATGCAGGAAATCCCGGCAGTGTCAAAGGACACTTTGGCTTTGCTGGAGGCGGCGGTAGAAGCCGAAAAGCCGGATCTTGTGGTTTATACTGGGGATCAGATCAAGGGCTACGGCGTTACATACCGCGGCAAGGGAAAGGAACTTGAGAACGCCGTTGCCGCTACAATAAAAAAGCTGCTTGAGCCCGTTACCAAAAGGAATATCCCGTTTGCGGTTACCTTCGGCAACCATGACAAGCAGGTGGGTATATCGAATAAAGACCAGTTTGAGCATATCTACAAGTCCCTGCCCAACTGCATAGGCGAGCAGGCGGAGGGGATTGACGGCGGCGGCACCTGCTGTATTCCCATAAAAAGCTCCGACGGAAGCGGCAAGGATGTTTTTTGCCTTTATCTGTTTGACAGCGGCACCGACGCAAAGGGCGGCGGCTACGAGCCGTTTGACCCAAAAATAATAGAATGGTATAAAAAAACGAGGGAGGCGCTTAAAGAGAAAAACGGCGATTATGTGCCGTCCATCGTATTTCAGCACATTCCGCTTTGCGAATACTACAATGTTTTAAAGCAGGTCAAAAAATCCCACAAGGGCGCTATCCGCGCCTTCAGGACGCATAAAAACGAATATTATGTTTTGGGAGACACCTGTAAAGAGGGCGATATGCTTCTTGAGCCGCCCTCCATTCCCAACAAGAACACCGGCGAGTTTGACGCCGTTTCCGAAAAGGGCGATGTTATGGCGGTATTTGTTGGGCATGACCATAAAAACAGCTTTGTGGGCAGATATAAAAATGTTGATCTCGGCTTCACACAGTCAAGCGGGTTTAATGTTTACGGCAACAGGACAAAGAGGGGCGTCCGAATCATCATGCTTGACGAGGACAAACCCGGCGAATATCAGACATACACGCGCACCTTTGACGAGCTCGTCGGCACCGAGGTGCAGAGGCCTGTATTTGATTACCTTTCCAGCAAGGCGCCGGAAACTGTTGACGCCGCAATACCCATGATTACCAAGGCTTTGGGGAGCATTGCGGCAATCGTTGTTATCATCATATTGCTAATTACATTTTTAAAGTAAAGGACGGATTGATATGAGCGGTGAAAACAAGAAAAACGCTTTTGTGAAATGGGCAGAAAAGCACGCCGAGATCTGGAAATTCATCAAGTTCTGCATAGCGGGCGGCGGCTCCTCCGTAATAGAGCTTATCGTGCATATGGTGCTTTTAAACACCGTATTTGCCGCTATGACTTCACAGGAGATCACAAACTCCGTTCTTAACATGATAGGCGTAACCTCAAAGGGCTATCTTTACACATATCTTATTTCAACGACGGTTGGTTATGTCATAGCTTTTATATTCAACAGAAAAGTAACCTTTAAGGCGGACGCGAATCCGGCGCTCAGCATGGTGCTGTACTGTATAATGGTTGTATTCACCATCCTTGCAAACGGCTGGATCGGCTCTTTGCTGCAGAGCTTTGCCGCAAGCCGCGGACTGACCGGAAATCTTTGGGACCTTATTATAAAGGTTATAGGCATGGTCATCCCCACGCTTTGGACATACCCCTGCAACCGTTTTATCATCCACAGAAAGAAAAAGCAGACCCAAAATCAGTAATAAAATAAACATAAGAAGTTATTACAAAAGCCCTAAACCTCTTTCGAAGTTTAGGGCTTTTTCAGATTCATTTTATGATAAACGGCAAGGCATATTCAATAGCTGAACATATCGGAAATCCTGCCGGCAAGAGCCCGGAAGCAGGGCTGCTCAAGCTCGGGGTCCCCGGCAAGGATCCCATCCGCGCACCGGCGGCATTCCTGAAGCGTTTGCATATCGTTGAGCATATCTGCAATTTTCAGCTTCGGCAGTCCGTGCTGTCTGTTTCCGAAGAAATCGCCGGGACCGCGCAGCTTCAGGTCCTCATCCGCGATTTTAAAACCATCGCTGTATTTCTTCATGGTTTGCAGCCTTTGACCGGCAGTTTGGCTTTTGCTGTCCGATACAAGTATACAGTATGACTGCGCGCTGCCCCTGCCG
Source organism: uncultured Bacteroides sp. (assembly GCA_964405895.1). Taxonomy (GTDB): domain Bacteria; phylum Bacillota; class Clostridia; order Oscillospirales; family Acutalibacteraceae; genus Eubacterium_R. The sequence goes on from CAYOPQ010000045.1 coordinate 8,775, forward strand.
ACTCTTCCGCGCAGCTGGTGAAGCTGGGAAAGCCCGAAGCGTTCCGCGTTTTCAACAACCATGACATTCGCCTGCGGAACATCAACGCCGACTTCTATAACAGTTGTTGAAACAAGCAGCTTTACATCTCCCTCGGCAAACGCGCGCATCACATTTTCCTTCTGCGCGGGCTTCATTTTGCCGTGCAAAAGCCCGATATTGTATCCGCGAAAAGCGCCGTTTGAAAGCTCTTCGGCATATTTCTCCGCGGAGAGCATTGTTTCGCTCTCGCCCTCTTCAACAAGCGGGCAAACGATATACGCTCTGTTTCCCGCGTCTATCTGCTTTTTTAGAAAAGCGTATATTCTTTGATGGTACCTTGAATCCACCACATCGGTGCGCACCGTTTGCCTGCCCGGCGGGAGCTCATCCAGCACCGAAATATCAAGATCGCCGTATATCATAAGGGCAAGCGTGCGCGGAATCGGCGTTGCGCTCATGACAAGGATGTTCGGCTCATTGCCCTTCATGGCAAGATCCGCCCTTTGCGAAACGCCGAACCTGTGCTGCTCATCGGTTATAACAAGCCCCAGATTGGCGAATTCAACATCATTCTGAAGGATCGCGTGCGTGCCTATAACGAGGTCCGTTTTCCCGTCTATAAGCAGCTCCTTTATTCTGCGCTTTTCGCTTTTCGGCGTGCTTCCCGTTAAAAGCTCAATGCTGATTCCCGCAGGCGAAAGCATATTTTTCAGCGTTTCGGCGTGCTGAACGGCAAGTATTTCCGTGGGCGCCATAAGCGCGCACTGCATTTTATTTTTTGCCGCCGCGAATATAATGCCCGCCGCTACCGCTGTTTTACCGCTGCCGACATCGCCTTGGAGCAGCCTGTTCATAGGGTACCCGCTCTTCATATCGGCGCAGCATTCGTTGATCGCCCGCAGCTGTGCATGGGTTGGGGTGAACGGCAAAAGCGAAAGAAAATCCTGTATGAAATCCTGCCCGATGACCAAATTTGTTTTCGTTTTTTTTCTGCCTTTAAGCTTTAAAAGACCGAGCTGCAGCGTCAAAAGCTCCTCAAATATCAGCCTTCGGCGCGCTTTTTCAAGACTTTCAGCATCAGAGGGGAAATGTATTTGGCGCACCGCGAAATCAAGGGAAACGAGCCCGTATTCCAGCTGGAGCTGCGCGGGCAGGGTTTCTTCGAGCCTTCCGAGCTCCCCGAGAGCGGTTTTCACCGCCTTTTGTATGGCTCTGGAATTCAGCTTCCCCGTCGCGCTGTATATGGGCCTTATAACCTCGCTGTTTTCCGCCCTTTCTATTTCAGGCGCCGACATGGACGCGCTTGTAAGCGTATTTTCTATCTTGCCGTAAAGTATGTAGCTTTCAAAAAGCTTTAAAGACGACGCTAAATATTTGTTGTTGAATATCGTTACGCGGATTATGGCTTCCCCGTCCGAAAAATCGCACTTATAAAGCGTCATTCCCTTTCTTATAAAATGCTCTTTAACGGGCGATACCATAGTGGCCGCAATACAGGCGATTTCACCGTTTTCATAGGACGCGGCGCTCTTTTTCTGAGAACGGTCCTCATACGCGCGCGGGTAATACTCAATCAAATCGCGCACACGGAAAACACCGAGCTTTGCAAAAAGCCCGGCTTTTTTTTCCCCGATTCCCTTGATATACTGAACTGCGCTGTCTAAATTAAGCATGTTACTCCACGGAAATAATATAGTAGTATATCGGCTGGCCGCCGTCTACAACGCTGATTTCAATATCGCTGAATTTTTCTTCAAGCCGTTTCCTGAGCTCCTCAGCCTCATCCTCCGATGTGTTTTCGCCGAATATTATCGTCACTATAGAACAGCTGCTGCGTTTAATGAGCCGCGCCGCGCTTTTGAAGGCGATATCCACCTTGCCGGAGCCTATATATCTTATCTTTCCGTTGCAAAGGCCCATGATTTCGCCCTGTTTTACGGGCACGCCGTCTATTTCACTGTCCCTCGCGGCAAAGGTAACCTGCGCCGTTGAAACAGCCTCCGCCGCCTGCGTCATGGCAAGCTCGTTTTCCTCTGCGCTTGCTTCTTCGTCAAATACAAGCATTGCCGAGATGCCCTGGGGAATGGTTTTGGTCTGCAATACCTTTACCTTTCTGTCTTTCGCGAGGCGCGCCGCCTGCTCCGCCGCCATTATAATATTTTTGTTGTTGGGCAAAACAAACACTGTTTTTGCCGGCGTTGCCATAACGGCGTTCAGCACATCATCGGTAGACGGGTTCATGGTCTGCCCGCCGCTCACAACAACATCTGCGCCTATGTCCTTAAACAGCTCCGTAAGCCCGCTGCCGGCGCAGACAGCCACAAAGCCGTAATTGTTAACGGGATTCGCGGGTTCCGGCGCTGCGGCGTTTTCGCCCGCGCCCTCCTGCGCGTTTCTGTGCTGGTAACGCATATTATCTATCTTTATATTTATAAGCTGGCCGTATTTAAGAGCCGCCTGAATCACATTGCCCGGCTCGTTTGAATGAACATGAACCTTTATGATATCATTATCGTCAACAACAACTACGCAGTCGCCGATCGACTCCAGAAAAGCCCTTAATTTGATTGGGTCTTTTTCTTTCGCGCCCGCCGCCTTTTCAATAAGGAACTCCGAGCAGTAGCCGAATTTAATATCGTCCGAAGCGCCGGCAACCGCCTTTTTAGACTCATCCTGCGGGAGCTGCTGAGGCGCTTCAATCGGCTGTACGACCGCGCCGTTTGTGAATACGCTTTGAAAGCCTTCAAAAATAAGCACAAGCCCCTGACCGCCGGCGTCCACAACGCCCGCCTGCTTCAGCACGGGGAGCTGCTCCGGCGTTTCGGCAAGCGCCTCTTTCGCCGCCATAAGCGCCGCGAAAGCGACCTCCATGGGGTCATCCACGGTTTTGGCAAGCTCTCCGGCCGCCTCGCTCGCCTTTCTTACAACGGTAAGAATCGTGCCCTCCGTGGGCTTCATGACCGCCTTGTACGCCGCCTGTACACCCAGCTCAAACGCTCTTGCAACATCCTTGCCCTGCGCCGAGTCAAGGTCCTTGAAGCCCTTGGCAAAGCCCCTGAAAATAAGAGAAAGTATGACGCCGCTGTTGCCGCGCGCCCCTCTTAAAAGCGCTGTTGCGCATTTTGACGACGCCTCGCTCAAAGAGCAGGTTTCCGGCAAAACAGCCATTTCCTTTGCGGCCGCGCCGATGGTCATGCTCATATTTGTACCGGTATCGCCGTCCGGCACCGGAAATACATTCAGAGCGTCAACCGCTTTACGGCTGTTTGAAATATTATTTGATGCGGAGATAACTCCGTCCCTAAACATTTTACCAGTAAGCATTTGCGAATAAACTCCTTTAATTTATAGCGTCCACAAACACATTTATTTTTGACACCTTAAGATCCGTAACGGTTTCAACACTGTAGCGCACCTTATTTGTTATGCTGCTTGCGATAGCGTTTATATTCACACCGTATGAAACGGCAATATGGAGGTCTATAACAAGGCTGCCGTTTATGCTCTTTACGCTTACGCCGCGGTTATAGTTTTCCTTATCGGTTCTGCCGGAAATGATGGACTTGATGCTCTGCATAGGGCTTGAATTCACCATTCCCGTAACGCCGAAGCATGACTGCGCCACCTGACCCACAAGCTTTTCAAAATAATTGTTGGTTATCTCTATATAACCGTTTGAATTTTCAAATTTTATCATAGACAAACCTCCGTTCGGCAATCTTAATTAAATTTTATTTTGCTGATTTTATCAAAACGCAATAAAATTGCTCAAATTGAATCCGTTTTATCAAGAGTCAAAATACCAGTCCTCAATATTCAAAAAGCAGTCGTAATAATTACCCTGAATATCGCCGTTCATGGTTTTGGTAAAGCAAGTCATACCGCGCCTGTAAACAACCGGAATAAACGGCATTTCGCTTGAAAAGGCAAGGAAGAAATCACCTATAAGCCCGCTTGAATCCATATAAGCCGCGTATGCCTGCGCCGTTGCGCTGTTTTCTGTATCTATTCCGTAGCACGCCGTGCCTTCACTGTCAAAAAACGCCCATAAGCTCATATCCGGCGGCAGCTTGATTTCACCGATATACAGGTCAAACTCCTCGTTTTCTATCATTTCGAAATAATCTTCATCGCTCTCCGCATCAACGGTAACGCTGAAGCCCGCCTCCTCAAGCTGCTGTTTGATAAGCGTGGCGCAGGCGACTCTGTCCGTATTAGAAGAATTTACCAATATGGATATTTCCGTGCTTGAAGCACCGCTTGTCTGCAAAAGCTGCTTTGCGGCGGAGGAATCGCCGTCTTCGGAAAAGATTTCCGTTTCCGAAAGCTCAAACTGCGGATTGAACACGCTCACAGCCGCCTGCGCGAATCCGCCGTAGGCGCTTTGCGCAAGGGTCGAACGGTCTATGGCAAGCGAAATCGCCCTGCGCACATCCGCATTTGCGGTTATCCCGCTTTTTGTATTTACGCCGATAAATACAAGATTATTCATATTGATAAGCCTTTTGTTCGCCGTAATGCGGCGCGAGGAATTGCTGCTCAAATCCCTGAACGCAAAGCTTATGTTGCCGATGTTTACCGCATTGTCAATAGAATCCTCTGAAACGATGTTCTCCAGATGGATAACCGTAATATATGGATCAAAGCCGTCCTGCGTATTTGCTATCAGCACGGTTTCGCCGTCCTCATCGGCATAGTAATATCTGCCGCTGCCCACCGGGTAATCGCCGGAAGCGTCATAATTTACGATCGGGAAAACAAGCAGATTATGCGCGTAAGGGTTCGCCGTGCTGAGATGGAATACGATCTCCGTAGACGAACGGACGGTGCAGGAATCTATCCCGTCAAGCGAGGAGCCCCAGTATTCCGACTCCTTAGCCGCATTAAAGGACGCCGCCACATCCCCCGCCGTAATCGTGCTGCCGTCTGTAAAGGTAAGCCCCTCCGTAATGACTACCGCGAGGGTTTCACTGTCCTCATATTCATAGCTTGCGGCTATGTTCAGGCTCGCCTTGAAATTTTCATCAAGGTCTAACAGACTTTCAAACACAAGCTGGCTGAGCACCTGGTTATTAAGCGTTGTCGCCTCGTAAGGGTCAAGGCTGTCTGACTGCGTATAGCTGAGTTTAAATGTGGTGCTGTCCTCGCTTATCACCGTTTCCTGCTCGATAACCGCTGAATTTGTGTCTGTATCTGTATCCTCTTCGCTGCCGGAGCAGGAGGTAAGAGATAAGGCAACCACTACCGCGGCAAGAATAAGCGCTATGATTCTTTTAGCCATTTTTACCTCCTGAAGCTCTCTGTGTATACAGCTTTTCCGGTTTTATCGTCGATTTCAAAAAAGCATCCCTCGCAGGTGCATTCCCCTTTTGGATTTGTAAACCTTACGGGCAGCCCCGTGCGGAATTTTCTTATCGTACATTCCGGGTCTACGCCCAAAACAGACTGTAACGGGCCCGTCATTCCTATATCCGTTATATACCCCGTTCCCTTAGGCAGTATCTGATTATCCGAGGTCTGCACATGTGTGTGCGTGCCGAAAAGCGCGCTTACGCGCCCGTCAAGATAAAATCCGAGCGCCCGTTTCTCACTTGTCGCCTCCGCGTGAAAATCAATAATGATGATCCTTGCGCCCTGCGCCTTTGCCGCCGCAAGCATTTCATCTGCGCAGTCAAACGGGTTTTTAATTGCGTCAAGATAAACCGCGCCCTGCAAATTGATAACAGCGGCTTTTATATAGCCCTTGTCTATGATGCACATGCCCCGCCCCGGCGCGCTCTCATGGTAGTTGGCTGGGCGCACTATAAATTCGTTTTCCTCAAGGAAATCGCTTATCTCAGGGCGCCTTAAGCTGTGGTTCCCAAGCGTAATTACATCCGCTCCCGCATTAAAAACCGCCCCGGCGGATTTCGGCGTAACGCCGTTCCCTACGGCTGAATTTTCTGCGTTGACTATTGTGAGATCCGCCCTGTAGGTCCGTTTAAGCCTCGGCAGAGCCTCATATAAGTAATCACACCCTGAAGCGGAAACGACATCGCCTATAGTAAGTATTTTCAAATTTACACCGATTCTATACTTTAATTTTTAAATATTATACAATATCCGAACGCTAAAAACAACCAAAAACGATATAAAGAAATTTGTTTATTTTTAATTAACACTAATTTAAAATTTAAATTAGACCTTGACAAATCTGATTATTCGTTTATAATAGTAAAAGCATTGGCAATCTCTGAATATATAGAGGTATAGTGTAACGGTAACACACCGGACTCTGACTCCGTTATTTAAGGTTCGAATCCTTATACCTCTGCCACAG
>CAYOPQ010000046.1:0-14328 GCA_964405895.1 uncultured Bacteroides sp.
AAAATATGGATTATAATAGTATTAGCACTCAGGAAGCAAGAGTGCTAATTTTAAATTTCAGGGTGATATAAATGAGGAAAAAGCAATTCAAGGCAGAATCGAAAAAGCTGCTTGATATGATGATCAATTCGATTTATACGAATAAGGAGATTTTTATACGCGAGCTTATCTCAAACGCTTCCGACGCGATTGACAAGCTGTATTTCAAATCGCTTACCGATACCTCGGTAGGTATGAATAAGGATGATTTTGAAATCTTTCTTTCCGCAGATAAGGACGGCAGAACCTTTACGATTTCGGATAACGGTATCGGAATGACTGCCGAAGAGCTTGAAGCAAACCTCGGCACCATTGCCAAATCCGGCTCCCTCAATTTTAAAAATGAAAATGAGGACGCAAAGGAAAACGATATAGAAGTAATCGGTCAGTTCGGCGTAGGCTTCTATTCTTCATTTATGGTCGCAAAAAGGGTAGAGGTCGTTTCAAGAGCCTACGGTGAGGATTCTGCCCATAAGTGGATATCCGAGGGCGCGGACGGCTATACGCTTGAAGAATGTGAAAAGGATGCGCCGGGCACGGTCATCACGCTCTATATGAAGGACGATACCGAAAACGAGGATTATTCTCATTTCCTTGAGCAGTACACGATTACCGAGCTTGTTAAGAAATACAGCGATTATATCCGTTATCCCATTAAAATGGAAACAACCCATTCGGTTCCGGATCCCGATAAAGAGGGCGAGTATAATGAGGAAACCGCTGTTGAGATTCTGAATTCCATGGTGCCGCTCTGGCGCAAAAATAAAAATGAAATCACATCCGAGGAATATAATGAATATTATAAAGCCAAATTCTATGACTACCATGACCCGCTTGATGTGATCCATTTTAAATCAGAAGGCACGGCAACCTTTGATTCGCTGATTTATATTCCGTCCGCCGCGCCTATGGATTATTATTCCAAGGATTATGAAAAGGGCCTTGCTCTGTATACAAACGGCGTTATGATTATGGAAAAGTGCGCGGATCTTGTTCCGGATTATTTCAGCTTTGTAAAGGGTATTGTTGATTCCGCCGACCTGAATCTGAATATCAGCCGCGAAACCTTGCAGCAGGATTATCAGGTAAGAATCATTGCAAAGGCTATTGATAAAAAAATCAAATCAGAGCTTAAAAAAATGCTCTCTAAAGACCGTGAAAAATATGAAAAATTCTTTGATATTTTCGGCGTCCAGATAAAGTGGGGCGTTTATGCCGATTACGGCGCGGAAAAGGACGGGCTTAAAGACCTTATGCTCTTTAAGTCGGTGAAAGACGGCAAATATATGACCCTCAAGGAATACACAGAGGCTATGCCGGAGGGTCAGGAAAAGATTTATTACGCCTGCGGCGATACGCCCGAAAAAATAGCGCTTCTTCCGCAAACGGAAGCGGTCACCTCAAAGGGCTTTGATGTGCTGTGCTTTACAGACGATGTAGATGAGTTTGCAGTGCAGATGCTCATGGAATACGAGGGCAAGCAATTCGCCAATATTTGTAAGGATGATCTGAATTTAACTTCTGAAGATGAGAAAAAAGCCCTTGATGAGAAAAATGAGGGTGCTAAGGATATGCTTGAGGAAATGAAAGGCTTCCTCGGCGATGAAGTAACCGCCGTAAAATTTTCAAATACGCTCGGCAGTCACGCGGTATGTCTTTCAAGCGAGGGCTATGTTTCTCTGGATATGGCAAAGGTGCTCAGCCGTATGCCGGGCGGCTCAAACGGCGTTAAGGCGCAGCTTGTGCTGGAAATCAATTCGGAGCACGCCATAACGGATAAGCTTTTTAAATTCTTTGCGGAGGATAAAGAAAAGCTTGAAAAGTACACCAAGATCCTTTATAACGAGGCGCGCCTCGTTAGCGGTTTGGAGATAGATAACCCAACGGAATTTGCCGATATGGTATCCGAACTGCTGTAAGGCATTGGAATTTTATTGATTTCGGTTTCATAAGTTTATACATTCAAAAGAGCGTAAAACCGCGCCTGCGGCTTTACGCTCTTTTCTTTTTGCGTCTGCGGGCAGGCGCGTAGGTATACCCGTTTTTAAGATAATACGGCGGAAAAGAAAAAACAGAATGACACGGCGAATAAAGTATGTTATAATATATACGGGAATATATATTATTGCAGGAGATATGCTCTGTTCAGTTCATTGCCGCCTTTTGGTTTCTAAGGGGCGTTTATAAAAAATTTCACAATCGGAGGGGTAATTATGAAATTTAATGTGATCACAATCAGCCGTGAATTCGGCAGCGGCGGCAGGTATATCGGCGAGGAGCTTGCTAAAAAGCTCGGCTGGGATTATTATGATAAGGAACTCATCACCAGGGTAGCCGAAAAAACCGGGTTTGCCGAGGAGTTTGTTGAGCAGGCAAGCGAGCGTTCGCCGTTTAAAAGCATTTTTTCTTACGGCTTTGTGAGCAGGGACGGCGTCGGCGCTTCTCTGGAGGATTATGTCTACGCCGCGCAGAGAAAAATTATCGTTGAGCTTGCGGATAAGGGACCGTGCATCATCGTGGGCAGGTGCGCGGATTATATCCTGAAGGACCGCAAGGACTGTTTGAATGTCTTTATCCACGGCGATGAGGAAAGCAAGGTTCAGCGTATCATGAAGTATAAGGATATTGATATTAAAAAAGCCCAAAAGCTGATGAAGGATGTGGATAAGCGCCGCCGTATCAACTATAACTATTATACAGACAGGCAGTGGGGCAGCGCCCGGAATTTTGATTTGAGCCTGAACAGTACATCGCTTGGTACGGATAATTGCGTTAAGATTATTTACGACGCCGCAACAAATCTGGATTGGTTTGTTTCGGATTCCGTAAAATAATTACTGCAAATAAAAGTCTTGCGGTATATGTGCTTTTCGCCGCAATCATAAAAATAAACGGGACTGCCTTTTGAACCGAGGCAGCCCCGCTTTTTTGTGCATCAATATTCGATTTCGCCGGTAAACACAAGATTGCAGTCGCCCGTAAGGGTTATCTTTTCATCCGTGTAATTCACGATAAGGTCGCCGCCGCGAAGCTTAACGGTTATATCCTTTCCTTTTTCGCATTTGCCCTCTAAAACCGCCGCAACCACCGCCGCGCACGCGCCCGTGCCGCAGGCAAGCGTTTCTCCGTTGCCGCGCTCCCATACGCGCATTTTCAGCGTTCTCCTGTTTACAACTCTTACAAATTCCGTATTTATACGCTCCGGGAAAATATCGGCGTTCTCTATTTTAGGACCGATATTTTCAATATCCACTCTGTCCACATTATCCACGAAAACTACGCAGTGCGGGTTTCCGACCGATACGCAGGTTACGCTGTATTCTTTGCCGTCAATCACCGCTTTCCTTGCGATAATCGTATCGCCGTCAAAATCGGCGGGTATATCCTGCGGTTTCAGGTAAGCCTTACCCATATCAACCGTTACAGACGATACCTTGCCGTTTCTTGTAAACAGCTCAAGGCTCCTGATACCGCTTGCCGTTTTCACCGTTATGTTTTCCTTGTCTACGATTTTATTGTCGTAAAGATATTTGCCGACGCAGCGAATGGAATTTCCCGCCATTTCTCCCTCGGAGCCGTCGCGGTTGAAAATTCTCATTTTCGCGTCAGCGATACCGGATTTTTCAATAAGAACGATACCGTCGCCGCCTATGCCGCGGTGCCTGTCCGTAAATTCAATGGCAAAGCTTTCGGGGCAGGTGATAACGCCGTCAATATTATTAAAGAAGATATAGTCGTCGCCCGTGCCCTGCATCTTGCTGAATTTAAGCATGCTCTTTTCGCGGCGCATATTGTTGATGTCAACAAGCTCCGTATTGCGCTCATTGTACCTGCTTGCAATGATGTCCGCCAGGGCGTTTGCCGTATCCAGCGATGTCAGTGTGGCTATACCGAGCTGGTTCGCGCGGTTGAACAGCTTGATATAATCGGCTATGCTCTTTTTATCGCTTTTGCCGGTATATACGATGTAATCCAGCTTGCCGCTTTCAACAAGCTCCATGATCGAATTGTCCTCGCTCAGCTTGTTCACGGTCTCCACTTCAATGCCGAGGCTTGCTATGGCGTTTCCCGTTTCCGGCGTAGCCCATATCTTTATGCCGAGATCGTCCAGCTTTTTGGCAAGGTTAACGATTTCATATCTGTCCTTTTTCGTAACCGTAATCAGTACGCCGTGGCGCGCGTCCCTGCGCGATTCTATTTTGAACCCTGCGGAAATCAGCCCCTTAAACAGCGCTTCATTCAGATTTTTGCCGACGCCGAGCACCTCTCCCGTGGATTTCATTTCCGGACCGAGCTGGCTGTTTACATTGTTCAGCTTTTCAAAGCTGAAAACGGGTACCTTCACCGCAAAATAGGGCGGCGTTTTATAAAGCCCTGTGCCGTATCCGAGGCTTTCAAGCGAAGCGCCCACCATGATTTTGGAGGCAAGCTCAACCATGGGCACGCCCGTCACCTTGCTGATATACGGAATCGTTCTTGACGCTCGCGGATTGACTTCAATAACATACAGCTCGTTTTGGTAAATCAGATACTGTATGTTGACAAGCCCCTTTGTGCCGAGCGAAAGCGCAAGCTTTTCCGAAACCTCGCATATCTTGCGAAGCATTTTGTCGTTGAGATTATACGGCGGATAAACCGCTATGGAGTCGCCGCTGTGCACGCCCGCGCGCTCAATGTGCTCCATGATTCCGGGAATAAGCACCTTTTCGCCGTCCGAAATGCAGTCCACTTCAAGCTCTGTTCCCATCATATACTTGTCCACAAGCACGGGGTTTTCAATGCCCTGCGCAAGTATGATGCTCATGTATTGCCTTACATCGTCGTCCGTATAAGCAATCGTCATGTTTTGCCCGCCGATAACATAGCTCGGCCGCAGCAATACGGGATAGCCGAGCCTGCCGCCGGCGTCGAGCGCGCCCTCAAGCGTTGTTACGGAGGTGCCCTTCGGCCTGAAAATGCCGAACTGCTCCAGCAGCTTGTCGAATTTATCCCTGTCCTCGGCAATATCTATCCCTTCGGCTGAGGTGCCGAGTATTCTGATGCCGTTTTCGTCCAGATATTTCGTAAGCTTGATTGCCGTCTGTCCGCCGAACGCAACAACAACGCCGTACGGCTCCTCAACCTTGATCACATTCATAACATCCTCAGGCGTAAGCGGCTCAAAATAAAGCCTGTCACCCGTGTCAAAGTCGGTTGAAACCGTTTCCGGATTGTTGTTTATCAGTATGACCTCGTATCCGAGTTCCTTTAATGTCCAGACGCAGTGAACGGAGGAATAGTCAAATTCAATTCCCTGGCCGATTCGTATCGGCCCGGAGCCGAGAACGATGATTCTTTCCTTTTTGCCGCGCGCAAGCTCACGGCTTTCGCAGCTGTCGTCATATGTGGAATAAAAATACGGCGTTTCAGCGGCAAATTCCGCGCCGCAGGTGTCTACCATTTTATAAACGGCGTGCTTGTGGTACGCAAGCGGGGAACCGCTGAGCCTTTCAAGCGCCGCGTCTGTGTATCCGTATTTTTTACCCTTGATATATTGCTCATAGCCGAGCGGTTTGCCGTCTATCTCCTTTTCGTATTCCGCAAGGTTTCTGAGCTTATATAAAAACCACTCGTCAATCATGGTGATTTTATGTATTTCGTCTACGCTCACGCCGTTTTTCAGCGCCCTGAAAACAGAAAACAGCCTCAAATCATCCTGGTCATGCAGCTTTTCAATGATATCCGTACCGTCAAGCTGCTTGTTGTTGAGCGTATCCAGCCCGATCTCCGCGCCGCGCACGGCTTTCATTATTGCCATCTCAAACGACGGGGCGATGCTCATAACCTCGCCGGTGGCTTTCATCTGCGTTCCGAGCTTTCTTGAAGCGTTTATAAATTTGTCAAACGGCCATTTCGGCACCTTAACAACAACATAATCCAGCGTCGGTTCAAAGCAAGCGCAGGTCTTGCCGGTAATATCGTTCCTTATCTCATCAAGCGTGTAGCCCAAAGCAATCTTTGTTGTCACCTTTGCTATCGGGTAGCCCGTTGCCTTGGAGGCAAGCGCCGAGGAGCGCGAAACACGGGGATTTACCTCAATAACGCTGTATTCAAAGCTTTCGGGATTCAGTGCAAACTGGCAGTTGCAGCCGCCCTCAATGCCAAGCTCCGTTATAATGTCCAGCGATGCCGTCCTGAGCATCTGGTATTCCTTGTCGCCCAAGGTAACGGCGGGCGCAATAACAATGCTGTCGCCTGTATGGACGCCTACGGGGTCAAAGTTTTCCATGGAGCAGACGGCGATAACATTGCCCGCACAGTCCCTCATAACCTCAAACTCTATCTCTTTCCAGCCGGCAATGTATTTTTCAACAAGCACCTGGGTAATGGGGCTCAGCATAAGGCCGTGCTTTGCCACATCCTCAAGCTCTTTTTCATTATAAGCAACGCCGCCGCCCGCGCCGCCGAGCGTAAATGCCGGGCGAATGATAACGGGGTATCCGATTTCAGCGGCAATTTCCTTTGCCGTTTCCACATCGTTTGCAATGTCGCTCGGCACAACGGGCTGATTTATCTTTAGCATGGTGTCCCTGAAGAGCTGTCTGTCCTCAGCCTTATCTATGGCTGCGGCATTCGTGCCGAGCAGGCGAACGCCCATTCTGTCAAGATAACCGTCCTTGGCAAGCTGCATGGATATAGTCAGCCCCGTCTGTCCGCCGAGCCCGCCCAAAATACTGTCCGGTCTTTCTTTTTCAATAATGCGCTTAACCGTCTCCTCGGTCAGCGGCTCAAGATAAATATGGTCTGCAAGCGCGTTATCCGTCATGATCGTTGCGGGGTTGGAGTTTACAAGCACAACCTCTATGCCCTCGTCCCTGAGTACACGGCAGGCCTGCGCACCCGCATAGTCAAATTCAGCCGCCTGCCCTATAACAATCGGGCCGGAGCCGATAACAAGCACCTTTTTTATATCCTTATTCAGAGGCATTATTCATTACCTCCCATCATTTTGATAAATCTGTCAAACAAAAACCTTGTGTCGTGCGGTCCGCTGCACGCCTCCGGATGGAACTGTACGGAAAACGCGTTTTTATCGGGGTAATCAATGCCCTCGTTCGTTCCGTCGTTCGCGTTAATATAGCTTATAACGCCTCCGCACGCCTCTGCCGATTCGCCTATAACGGCATAACCGTGATTTTGGGAGGAGATATAGGTTCTGCCGGATTTTATATCCTTAACCGGCTGGTTAACGCCCCTGTGCCCGTATTTCAGCTTTTCCGTTTTTGCGCCCATGGCAAGCGCCAAAAGCTGATGCCCCAGGCAGATTCCGAATATCGGCTTCTTTCCTATAAGCTTTTTTAATTCCTCAATACACTTTGTGTTTTCGGCGGGATCTCCGGGCCCGTTGGAAAGCATAATGCCGTCCGGGTCAAGCTTTAATACATCCTGCGCGCTCGTTCCCTGCGGCATCACGGCAACATTGCAGCCGCGGTTAACAAGCTCGCGCGCTATGTTTTCCTTTTTACCGTAGTCAAGCAGAACCACATTGTATTTCGGCTCGCGCGCCGCAAGCGGTACGGGCTTTTTGCAGGATACCGCTTCAACCGCCTCGCGCACTCTGTATGCCTTAACGGCTGTTTCGTCAAAATCACGCGGGTCAGAGCATATCATCGCGTTCATAACGCCGCTTTCACGAATGATTTTTGTGATTTCACGCGTATCAACATCATAAACGCCGGGAATATTGTTTTCCTTTAAATACTCATCCAGCGTTTTATTACATCTGAAATTGGAAGGGTTGTCGCATTTTTCACGAACGATATAGGCGCTGACATAAGATTTTTCGCTTTCCGCGTCGCCGTTTATAAAGCCGTAGTTGCCGATCAGCGGGAAGGTCTGCAAAACGATTTGTCCGTAATAGCTCGGGTCTGTCAGCGTTTCAATATAGCCGCACATGCCCGTTGTAAAAACAAGCTCGCCCGTAACATCTCCGCCGGCGCCGAAACGCTTTCCTTCAAAAACTCTGCCGTTTTCAAGGCAGATATAAACCTTTTCATTATCCATAAACAGCTCTTCCCGTCAATTATTATTGCCAAGCAGCTTTACAAGCACTGCCTTTTGCGCGTGCAGCCTGTTTTCCGCCTCGTCAAAGATCTCGCCGGCATGTGCCTCAAAGACCTCCGCCGTTATTTCCTCGCCCCTGTGGGCGGGCAGGCAGTGAAGCACCATTGCGTCCGCTTTCGCTGCCGAGAGAACATCGGCGTTGATTTGATAGTCCTTAAATACCTTTTCACGCTGCGCCTTTTCTTCTTCCTGCCCCATGGAAGCCCACACATCGGTATATAGAATATCAGCGTCCTTTGCACATGCAAGGATGTTATCGGAGCAGGTGAATTTGCCGTTTTCCGCAGCCCACTCCATTATTTTCCTGTCCGGCTCATATCCTTCGGGGCAGGCAACGGCACACTCCATTCCCATAGTTACCGCGCCTACGATAAGGCTGTTTGCCATGTTGTTTCCGTCGCCGATAAAGCAGAATTTCAGCCCGTCAAAGGTCTTTTTGTATTCCCTGATCGTCATAAGGTCCGCAAGCACCTGGCAGGGGTGGCAGTAGTCCGTAAGCCCGTTGATAACGGGTATAGAGCCGTATTCGGCAAGATCCTCCACCTCTTTTTGCGCAAAGGTCCTTATCATAATGCCGTCCAGATAGCGGGAGAGTACGCGCGCCGTGTCCTGAACGGGCTCGCCCCTTCCGATCTGAAGATCCCTGTTTGAAAGGAATAACGCCTGCCCTCCGAGCTGGTACATGCCGGTTTCAAAGGATACGCGCGTTCTTGTGGAGCTTTTCTGGAAAATCATTCCAAGTGTTTTCCCTTTCAGCAGATGATGCTCAATGCCGTGCTTCGTTTCGTATTTCAGCTGGTCGGCAAGGTTTAAGATATCCAGTATATCATGGCAGTCAAGATCCTGTAATTTAAGCAAGTGCTTCATTTTCTATTACCTCCCTCAGTATCATAAGCCCTTTGTCTATCTCTTCCCCTGATATATTCAAAGCGGGAAGCAGTCTTATCTTTGATTTTGCCGTAAGCACAAGCAGCCCTTTTTCAAGGCACCTGCCCGCTACATCGGCAGCTTTTTTATCGGTTTCAACGCCAAGCATCAGCCCCATGCCCGAAACGGTATGCACGCCTTTTATTTTCAGCAGATTTTCTGTTATGTATCTGCCCTTGCCTGTCACCTCGTCAAGAAACGCGTTGTCGATTCTTTCAACAATGCTCAGCGCGCCCGCCGCCGCTATGGGGTTGCCGCCGAATGTGGACCCGTGCGAGCCGGGCGTGACCGTGTCCTCAAGTTTTTTGCCGAACAAAACAGCGCCTATGGGCAAGCCGCCCGCAAGCCCCTTTGCGGTTGAAACAATATCCGGCTCAATGCCGTAGTGCATATAGGAAAAATATTTTCCTGTTCTGCCGTTCCCCGTCTGCACCTCGTCCACGCACATAAGTATATCCTTTTCCCGGGAAATGCGCGCGATTTCTTTTACAAAATCAGCGTCAAGATTCAAAACGCCGCCCTCGCCCTGTATACATTCAAACATTATGGCGCAAACATCGTCCGTTATCATGGAATCAAGCGCTTCAATATCGTTTGCAGGGCAGTATTTAAAGCCGGGCGTGAACGGACCGAAAACCGTGTGGAAATCCTCCTGCCCGGTTGCCGAAAGCGTTGTTACCGTTCTGCCGTGAAAGGAATTGTTAAGGGTTATTATGGTTTTACGCCCCTCGCCGTATTTGTCATAGCTGTATTTACGGGCGAATTTTATCATTCCCTCGTTAGCCTCCGCGCCGCTGTTGCTGAAAAAAACCTTTTTCATTCCCGTTTTTTCGCAGAGCAGCTTTGCAAGCCTTGCACAGGGCTCCGTGTAATACAGGTTTGATGTGTGCTGTATCCTGTCAAGCTGCCGAATCACGGCTTCTTTCCACTCGTCATCCGCAATGCCGAACGCCGTAACCCCAATGCCGGAGCCGAAATCAATATACGCCTTTCCGTTCTCATCATAAACGGTAGAGCCCTTGCCGCGCGTCAGAACGGCGTTGAAACGGCTGTACGAATGTGAAATATATTTGCTGTCTGTTTCCTTGATATCCATAGCTTCACCTGCTCCTGAACATCGTTCCCATGCCCTCGTCTGTCAGCATCTCCATCAGTATGGAGTGGGGAACGCGCCCGTCAATTATAAACGCTCTTTTAACGCCCTCGCGTATCGCCTGCGTCATAGAGTCTATTTTCGGTATCATGCCGCCGCTGATTATCCCGTCCGCGATCAGCGCGGGCACATCGGAGATATAAACCCTGTGAATCAGCGAGCTTTCATCATTTCTGTCGCGCAGAAGTCCGGCAACATCCGTCATGGATATAAGCGCTTCCGCTTTAAGCTTTCCGGCTACCGCTGCGGCAACCGTGTCCGCGTTTATATTGTAGCAGTTGCCGTTTTCATCATAGCCTATAGTGGATATAACGGGAATGAACGAGTGCTCAAGGACCTCCTCAACAACCTCCATATTCATCTGCGTTATCCTGCCCACAAAGCCGTGGCTCTCGTCCAGTGGCCGGCATTTTATCATATTGCCGTCCATTCCGGAAAGCCCGATCGCATGACCGCCGAGATTTCCTATCTGGCAAACAAGATCCTTGTTTATCTTTCCGGCAAGCACCATTTGCACGACATTTGCCGTTTCCTTATCGGTAACGCGCAAGCCGTCTGCAAACTCGCTCCTGATACCCATTTTTTCAAGCGTGCTGCTGATTTCAGGGCCGCCTCCGTGAACCAGCACAACGCGTATGCCCACCGTTGTGAGCAGCACAATATCGTGCATAACGGATTCTTTAAGCTCCTGATTGATCATCGCGTTGCCGCCGTATTTTATAACAACGGTCTTTTTCCTGTAAAGCTGAATGTTCGGCAGCGCCCGTGCAAGCACTTCCGCCTTCATCGCGTTTGTAATATCCATTTTTAAGCCCCCTTTATCAGGTCCTGTAATCACCGTTGATTTTTACATAATCATATGTCAGATCGCAGCCCCATGCCTTTGCGCTGCTTTCACCGGCGTTAAGGTCAATAAGCACATAAATCTCATCGCTTTTAAGAACCTGAGCCGCTTTTTCCTCAGAAAAGTCAATTCCCGCTCCGTTCCTGCAAACTTCAATTTTTCCGTATTCGCTTTGTATGTCAACATTCACTTTGTTTATGTCAAATTCAGCCGGAGCATAGCCTACTGCGCAAAGAATCCGCCCCCAGTTGGCGTCTTCACCGAAAACCGCGCACTTAAAAAGTGTTGAGCCTACAACGCTCTTTGCCACGGTTATTGCCGTATCCGTATCGGGGCACCCGGTACATGCACATTCTATCAGCTTTGTCGCGCCCTCGCCGTCCTTTGCCAGCATTTTGGTCAGGTTCATCATAACCTCGTAAAGCGCGGCTTTAAAGCTTTCGTAATCCTCGTTTTCCACTGTTATCTCTTTGTTTCCGGCAAGTCCGTTTGCCAAAACGGCAACCATATCGTTTGTGGAAGTATCACCGTCTATGGAAAGGCAGTTGTATGTGATCTTAACGATTTCATCAAGCGCCTTTTGCAAAAGCCCGGCAGAAATATTGCAGTCCGTCGTAATAAAATTCAGCGTAGTCGCCATGTTGGGGTGTATCATACCGGAGCCCTTTGCCATTCCGCCCACGGTGCAGGTTTTACCGTCCGCTTCAAACTGTACGGCGTATTCCTTCTTTACCGTGTCGGTAGTCATAATCGCCGCAGCCGCCGCTTCATTGCCGGTGTAAGAAAGCCCGCTGACAAGCGGCTTTATGCCCTTTTCAATAGGCTCTATCGGCAGTACCTGACCTATAACGCCCGTTGATGCAACAAGAACCTCTTCGGGCTTTATGCCAAGCGCCTCTGCGGCAAGCACGCACATTCTTTCGGCTTTTTCCTCGCCGTCCGCATTGCAGGTGTTGGCGTTCTTTGAGTTGACGATCACCGCTTTTGCGTGGTTTTCTGTTTTTTCAAGATTCCTTTTTGTAACGATCAACGGCGCGCCCTTTACCTTGTTTGTTGTATAAACTGCGGCGCAGACACAGTCCGTGTCCGAAACGATCATTCCGAGGTCGTTTTTAGGCTTCCGATTATCTGCACTCGGCTTCTTCAAGCCGCAGTGTATGCCGTTTGCCCTGAACCCCTTAGGGGCGCAGACGCCGCCGTCTGCCGCCTTTAAATGCACATGTGTTTCCATAAATCCGAATCATTCTCCTATCACAAGTGATTTTGTTTCTTCCATACCGCAGGCAAGATTCATGCACTGCACTGCTGCGCCCGATGCGCCCTTGCCCAGATTGTCAAATCTTGCGGTTATCACAAATCTGTCGTCATTTCCGTTGAGCTCTATCTCCAAATCGTCCCGCCCGTCAAAATTATTTGCGCCGATCATATTTTTTGTATATCCTTCGGGCCGGACCTTTACAAGCGGTTCGTTTTTATAATGCTCTGCAAGGATTTCCCGTACATCGGCAGGCTTAAGGCCTTTGCGCAGCATATCCGTAAAAAACGGAATGCTGACAACCATTCCGCATTCATAGTCGCAAATCATCGGGGAGAAAACGGGGTATTTTTCAATTCCCGTAACGGCTTTCATTTCCTTTAAATGCTTGTGCTGCTGCGTTAATCCGTACTGGCGGGGCGAATCAAGCTCAATATCTCTTTCGGCGTCCTCATACTGCGCGATCGCGCTTTTTCCGCCGCCGCTGTATCCGGAAACGGCAAAGCAGGTGAGGGGACAGCCCTTATCAATCACACCGTGCTGAATAAGCGGATATACAATCGAAATAAACCCGCTTGCGTAACAGCCCGGATTGGCTATAAATCTGCTGCTTCTGATTTTACTTCTGAATTCTGCCGAAAGCTCCGGGAAGCCGTATGCCCAGCCCGGTTCCGTTCTGTGCGCGGTGGACGCGTCAATGATTTTTGTGTGTGTATTGCCGCTGTCAATCAGAGAGAGCGCCGCTTTCGCCGCCTCGTCCGGCAGGCACAAAAATGTAATATCGCTGTTGTTTATGTATTTTTTTATTTCTTCGCTGTCCCTGCGTTTATCGGGCGGAATTTCAAGCAGTTCAATATCCTCTCGTTCCGTCAGCCGCTCTTTTATTCGCAGCCCGGTAGTTCCTGCCTGCCCGTTGATGAATACTTTCTTCATAATATACAAATCTCCGCAATAGTAAGCAAAGCCGCTTTGAATCGCTTTGTCCGCTCCGCTTATTATAAATTAATCTTTTAATATTATACACGCACCGAATATAAAGTCAATAGATTATTGTAAAAAATTCATAAATATACATATACAATGAATAAATATACAGAAGCGAATCTGTCCGGAATATTAAGATGTTGAAAAAGCACTGTTGAAATAGATGAAAATTTTGATTTTTTTAGTGAAAATTTATAAAAAATTTATAATTTCTAATACAGAATTTTATAACTGGGAATATAAAATATAATGCTGTAAAGAGGTGAGGATATGAAAACTCGTAAAAAGGCCTACGGCGATTGCAATATGGTTGGCAGAAATATCGAGCGGTTACGAAAAGAGCGCGGTATCAAGCAAAAGAATTTTATATCCAAAATGCAGGTGATGGGAATCGACATTAACCCAACAAGCTATTCAAAGCTTGAGGGGCAGCTGCGTGTGGCAACCGATAAAGAGATATATGTCATTTCCAAGGTGTTAGGCGTGCCTCTTGAGGAGCTGTTCAAGCCCAATATTGAATAAATCATTTCAGTAATATTTTCTCTCCGGAAAGGCATAAAGTACGAGCGCCGCTTAACCTTCGGTTTAGGCGGCGCGTTTTTTATGGTTATAATTGCTTTCGGCAAGCATCAGTATTTTTGATGATTATAAAATATGGCACAGCGGCCTCGATGCTTTTTAAATATGTTATCCGCCTTAAATGCGCGCGTTGACGCGGCTTTTCGGGAGAATAATAAGCGTGCGCATAAAAAATTATATCATAATTTTCAAAAATTCAATTCCATTTACTTGACAACTTCTCTCAAGTTTCGTATAATACCACTTGCAGCGCAATACTGCAAGCTTGTTGGCCCGGTAGTTCAGTTGGTTAGAACGCCTGCCTGTCACGCAGGAGGTCGACGGTTCAAGTCCGTTCCGGGTCGCCATTTTCGCTGATATGGCTCAGGCGGTAGAGCGCATCCTTGGTAAGGATGAGGTCGGCGGTTCAAGTCCGCCTATCAGCTCCAGTCAAAAAGCCCCCGT
>CAYOPQ010000047.1:0-12178 GCA_964405895.1 uncultured Bacteroides sp.
CACGCCGTATATGCGAGGAATGCGGAGCCGAATTCCGCGTGCGCTCCTACGCCCGTGGCAGATAATAAAAATCAAAGAGCAACGGCACTGTGAGATTTGTTTCACAGTGCCGTTTTTATGAAATAATATTGTTATTTCATTGTTTTGTCAAAATTCTCTCAGTATTTATGTTGCCTCTTATTCACAGTATTATCTGGGTATACAATAACTCATCATGTGTTATTATAAATTTTTATGCGGCTTTAGCTAAATTTCAATAAAGCTTTCTGTTTCCTGTACAGCCATTGAACGCATAACCATGGTTGCTATTGTTTTCATGCCGTCATAGGTGGGATGAAAACCGTCTATAGAATCATATGGAGTTCTAAACTTGTACAAGTCCACAAGCCTGCATTTATTTAGGTTGGCGACTTGTCTTATAATATTATTGTAGTTTTTAATATCAACACCTGCATAATCAGGCAGGAATTTAAATTCAGGATTTCTTTTTATACAGGCTTCACATAGCGTGAAACACCAAATTTCGCTTTGCGGATAGTTTTTTATAATTTTTTTAAGCATACTGTCATATGCAAATTCAAAGATTTCTTTATCAGGTTCCTGAAAAATCCTAATCGGTTTGTTATTATAAGGCTGTACGCCGGATGACCAGTCATTTGTTCCGAGATATATAAATATTACATTTGGCTTGATTTCGTTGATATGCAGTGCCGATGTGCGCTCGTCGGAGCATCCGGACGGAAAAAGCTGAGCCTCCCCGGGCAGCTTTGTCACTCTGCTGCCTGACCAAGAATTGTTTACAAGAAGTTCACCTCCGAAAAAGCTAATGACCTTGTCCCACCATGTATCTCTCATATGTATGACTCTAGATTTGGTGCAGTTTTCACCGTTGTAAAAAATGTTATATCCCATAGGATTGTATCCGTAAAGCGTACTTATTGAATCACCGAGAATTGAAAATTGTTTGCCAAAATATTTATTTTTTAGCTGCCATGCTTTAAAATCTTCAGTTTTTGATAAATTCATAGACAACGCAGGGGTCCTGAAAAACCTTCTCATTAACGGCTTACAATCAGATATCTCAGCTGTATTCTGCCCTTGATAACCGCGCGGTACTTCCGCATAGCTGAATTCATTTGAAAACGCATATAAATTCGGGCAAAATTCACCGGTCGGTTTTATGGCAAACACTATACGCTTAAAATCGGATAAATAATTTTGTTCGCGTATCACTTTCGCGAATGCTGCGGCTGTTAAATCAGGTGGGTTTTTAAATGCACCGCAGCCAAATGCACCGAGAACAAGAACCTCAACGCCGTTTTCCCTTGCCGCCTCAAAAATATTTTTTATCCTTTTCTCAAATATTGAAAACAGCACGGATAGATTTGTATACTTCCGTTCTGCGCTGTACGGAGCCGCACAGGTAATTATATCTGTCGTAAACCATTCCTGTTTCGGAAGAAGTTGGGGAACAGGGTTATCGTCTTTGAACACAGTAATATCACGAGTATATATCAGTCTGTCCGTATAAAAATGATCTTTTGGGCTTTGGTTTCGGTGGTATAGATAATACTCGTTGAACACATTGCTGTCGTTGATACATGGATAAAGATTGCTGCTTCTGCATAAACATTCTTCCTGAGCCATCGCGCCGAATCGTACACCGCCGCCCGGGTTCTCCGGATTGGCAAAATTCAAAACGCAAATTTTTCCGCAATCTATGTATTGCCGCGCCGAATCAAATGTGGTTTTCGCTTCAACCGTAATTTTTGCGGATTCATTTCGCTTCGGCAATTTGGAAGTGAAGCCTTCTTTGTATATTTTATTCGTTTTAATTGCCTGTGCGGTTTTTGAACTGAGCATGCCCGATACTGATATTTCTATAGTATTTTGAAAACAGGCTTTAAGCTCTTCTCATTCTACATACCCGCCATTCTTTATAATAGTTAATTCAAATATAATATAAGCTAAACCCCTGAACGATGCAAGATCGGACAGAGGTTTTTATAAACAGACTTATGATTACCCGTTTTATTTGTTCGAGTCTGTAAAAAGTGCGCCGGAATGTTCAGGTTACTGTGGTATTGACCGGCAGAGGTTCGTTGACAGGCAGCGGAGCTGCAATTTCGGGTTCGTTTTGCTCGTAGCAGCTGCTTATCGCCTGGGTCAGTCCAATCAGCATCATAAGCAGAATGATCTGCTTCGGCGAGTTGAATATGTAATCCGTAAGCCCGAAGCCAAGGAACATTCCGAAGCTTGTGAAAATATAAAAGATAACATCGTATCTGAGCCCGTTCGGCGCTTTTGTTTTAAACAGAGTTATGACGCATTTGAGGATTACGGCAAACAGCAGCGCGATGCCGATGATACCTACCTCAGCCCATATTTCAAGCACAAAATTGTGCGCGTGCGGCTTGTTGAGCTCGTATTCCTCCAAAAGGAAATTGCCCGTGCTCTCGCAGCCGAAGCCAAGACCTATGAGAAATGCCTTTGCGTTGCTCGTTATATAATCAAATACATTCCGCCAAATCTCAAAATGATTTGCGGAAGACTGCCTTGCCGCCTGCGCGGCTAAAGCCGCCGTTTCACTCCTTGTGGCAGCGGTTCCGCTTGAGTCGGCAACAGGTATCGATATGATCCCGTATCTTGCCAGCATGGAGGGCACGATTATAAGTAATGTTGGTATAAGTATCATAAACAGCGTTTTGCCGTGGCGCTTGATAAGCACCGCGAACATAAATACCCATCCCAATATCGCTATAACGCAGCCCGCTCTTGTCATGGTGGAGCTCAGCCCTGCCGAAATCATCAGGTTAAGCACAATATAAAGTATTCGGCGTTTTTTCGTTTTCGCGTTCAAAAACATATAAACGGAAAGCGGGTACGCGAAGATCAGATAAGAGGCAAGCAGATTCGGGTTTGAAAAAAAGCCGCTCGCACGGTCGTCAAATGTGGTCGTGCTTATATTAAAAGGAAGCCAGGTGTATACAACATTGTCTAACCATTTGTATATCGGCGTGGGAACAACAAGATTACTGCTGATATAGCCCGCCTTGTTCAGGAGATAGCTGCATATCTGCAATGAGCCCAAAACGCCGTTCGCGGCGGCGCTTGCAACAGCGGCTTTGATTATATCGTTGATTTTCCTGCGCGTGTCCGCAAGGTTGTTTATCATAACGAGTATCAGAAATACTGCCCACCAAAGTCCGGCGGAGCCCAGCGTATCAAGCGGCGTATCGCTCCATAAAACGCTCAAAAGCGCGAAGCACATAAACGCCATCATGATTTTTCCCGCCGTGCCCACCTTTGCCTTGCGCCCCTCGCGGGACCATTGCACCTTAAAAACAATAAACGCCGCGAAAAGCACGAAAGGGCTTATGTATTCAGGCAGTATTGGAAAAAGAAATACCGTGGCAAGCAGCCAGCGCCATGCGGGGCTGTCCTGCCTGTGGTTTATATCCTGCATATAAAGCACCATTCTTTAGAAAAATTTGGCGGTGTTGTTACACCGCGGCATTTTCATAATACTACATTTTATGTTTATTTTCAACATAAATATTTAAAATGACAAATTCTTAATAATTCTATAACTTTTTATTGTTGAAATAAACCGTTTGTTAGTGTATAATGAATTGTATTTTAATTTTTTAAGGGAGTGTCCTTATGAGCGAAAAAGATTTGGAAAAAGAATTGTATAATAACAGCGGCGGTCCGGACGATGCCGGCGATATGGCTGATACAGAGCGGCTGGATAACAGCGGCAGCGCTCCCGAACCTGATGTTCAGGACACGGAAAGGCTTGATCAGCCCGCGGCGGAGGAACAGTCTGCCGAAAGTACAGGGACTGAAGAAAGCGCAGAAAGTGTCGAAGCCGAAGAAAGCACAGAAAGTCTTGAAAGCGCGGAGAGCGAAAGTCCCAAAACACGCAGCGTTAAGTATGAGCAGAATGACAACTGGAAATTTGACGCAAGCGCCCCCGCGGCGGAAAGTCAGGTGCTTGAGGGTGCCGGCGGCGCCGAGTTTGAATTTGAAAGCACCGCGCGCAGTAAAAACAAATCGGCTGATGCCGATACGGCGCAAAGCGGTGTGGACACGGTAATCAAGCCGCAGGAAATCGTAATCAAAAAAGAGCGTTTGTCCGTAATTCTCTCGGTACTGCTCGGCCTTGTCATAATAGCCGTTCTCGTTTTACTCGGTATACGCTATTATACTGTGCCCAACAGCAGTGAAAAAATGAATCCCGGCAATATCGCAATGACGGTCGGCGATATTGAAGTATCGGTCGGCATGTACAATTATTATTATGACAGCATTGTGTATGAGTACACCTATTATGCCAATTACGGCTATTATGACCTTGATTCAACGGCGGATTTTTCAACGCAGTATACAACCGATTCGGACGGCAATGAAATCTCCTGGCTTGAGCTTTTTGAGCAGACCACAAAAGAGCGCATTAAGCTCAACACCATGTATTACGAATTAGGGCTCAACGCGGGCATTACCCTTACCGAGGAGCAGGAGGAGGAAATAGAATCCCAGCTTGAGCTTGTGACCGAAAGCGCCGAAGAAGAGGGCATGAGCGTGGCTGATTATGTGGAGTATACATTCGGCGAGTACTGCGGCTTGGAGACACTGCGTAAATATATGGAGCAGTATTATATCGCAAGCACCTATTATTATCAGTATTCTATTACCGGAATGCCTGATGATGACGAAGTAAGCGAATATTTCTCCGAGCATGAGGACGAGTATAAATCCTGCTCGTTCGCGGTTCTTGAAATGGAATATGACACCACGGACGAGGATACCATGCAGGATAGTATGGACGCCGCCGAGGCATATGCGGCTCTGATAACCGATGTGGAATCCATGCAGGCGCTGATTCCGGAGGTCTGCGCAGATATTATAGACAGCTTCGTTTCGGCAGGGTATTTTGACAGCGAGGATGACGCCGTTGCGGCGCTGAGCGAATCCATAGAGGCAACGCAGGTGCGGGCGGATGTGGAATCCACATTCGGCGATGAGGTTGCGGAATGGCTGTTTGATGATGACGAAAATCCGGAAGGCAGCACATACTGCTATGCAAGCGAGGACGCCGGCGTAATTTATATTATACTTAAAACAAGCGATTCCTTCCTGGATGAGGACAGCGAGCTGTATTCCGTCCGCCATATACTCATCACGCCAGAAAGCGATGACGAAGACGACGATGACGACAGCGATGATGAATATACGGAAGAGGAATGGGAAGCCGCCTATGAAAAGGCGCTTGAAATCCTTGAAGAGTATCAATCCGGCGATCAAACAGAGCTGGCATTCGCTCTGCTTGCGGAAGAATACAGTGATGATACGGAATCAACCTCGTCGGGCTCCAGCGGTCTTTACGGCGGCGGCTATTTAGGTATCTCAAGCGGCACCATGGTAGATGAGTTTGAGGATTGGTCAATGGATTCCGAGCGCAGCTACGGCGATGTGGAGATTATTCAAACGGACTACGGCTACCATATTATGTTCTTTATTTCAAAAACAACGGAATATCTGTATGACGCGCAGCAGGATTGCTTTACGGAAAAAACGCTTGAGCTGTTTGACGCTACGGAGCTTAAAAACGGTATGGGCTTCAGAAATGTCAATTCCGCCACGCCGGACAGCGATTATGTAGCCGTGGTGTCAACATATTCGTATTACTAAAATTTTACTTGTAATATTACCGTTTTTAGTGTAGAATGTGATATACAAATAAATTTCTTTATAGGTTAAGGATGAGAAAAAATGGATAAAAAAGATTTGAATGAGGATATTTTAAGCGGAGGCTCAATATCCGATTCTGCAAAAAAGAAGGATAAAAGCTTAAAAAAAGCGGAAAAGCTGGAAAAGAAGGCTAAAAAGGCCGATGAAAAGCGTGCTTCTCTTGAAAACAAAATCAAAGAGCTCAAGGAGCAGCGTGATTCGGAGGCTGATGATAAAAAAGCAGCCGCTATAGATAAAAAGCTCAGCTCCGCAAGAAACAAGCTGGATGTTTTAAACGGCAAAAAAACAAGGGTCGCCTCGGATACGGCAAAAACAATAAAAAGCGTTGTTGCCGTGGTTGTGGTTATCGCGCTTCTTGTTGCCTATGTTGGAACGGGCATGGTACGCAAGGGCTTTGTGCACTCTGTCCTTCAGTGGACAACGAATTTGACAGCCGTTGAGTTAGAGGACGGAGACGGAAATACAATCAAGATTCCCGTTTCAACCTTCAACTACTATTTTTCAAGCACATATAATAATCTTGTGTCCCTGCAAAGCACCTATGAAACATACGGCATAGAGCTTTCGGATTATAATCTTGATGTTGATTTTGACGAGCCGCTCTCAAATCAGACCACAACAAATGACGACGGGGAAGTCGTAACCTGGCTGGAATACATTTACGAGCAGGTGCTTGAAAGCATCAAGTCAACCTATATGTATTATTATGAAGCCGTCAAGGCGAACGGCGGAGAAGAGCCGGAGATCACAGACGACCAGCAGGAGGAGCTTGACGAAGAGTTAAGCGAATTAAAGGAAACTGCCGCAAGCTACGGCTATACGCTTTCGGGCTATCTTGTTCAGGCGCTCGGAAAGGGCGTAACGGAAAGCGTTTACCGCCGCGAGGCTAAAATCGCCTACATTGCGGAGAACTATGCAGATGAAGTATCCGAAACGATTTCAGAAGACGATTATACCGACGAGGATATTGAAGCGTATCGCGATGAGAATATAGAGGATTACGAAACGGTAAGCATCAGGATCTTTGAGGCGGATACAGAGGATGACGCCATTGCGTTCAGCGAGGCGCTTGCGTCTGACGGCTCCAACTTTACCGAGCTGTGCGTGGAGTACAGTGAAGACAGCACCTTCTATGAATCCTATTATGCCCAGGATGAGGCTTCCACCAAGCTTTACGCCACAAGAGCCATTCTTCAAAGCGCCGGCTATGCTATAGCCACAGCAGAGGAAAGCACGGACGAAGATGAAGATGAAGACAGCGAAGATGAATATCCCGGCCTTGATTGGCTGTTCAGCACGGACCGCAGCGCAGGCGATATTTACCAGTATTCAACAACGGTTGTTTATGTGCTTGAGCCCGTTTCCGTTTCCGACGCGGAAAGCGTAAGCGTGCGCCATATTCTCATAGCTCCGGATACGGACGACGATATTACGGAAGCTACGGAGGATGAGTGGGCAGAGGCTTACGAAACCGTTGAGAGCATTCTGGATGAGTTTAATTCGGGCGACGCGACGGAAACAGATTTCGCCGAGCTTGCGGAGGAATATTCTTCCGATACGGGTTCGTCCTCGGACGGCGGCCTTTATGAGGACATCCTCCCCGGTCAGATGGTAGACGCGTTTGAATCATGGTCGCTTGATCCCTCGCGCGAGGCGGGCGATGTTGCCGTGATCCAAACAGAATACGGCTATCATATCATGTATTTTGTAGGCACAAGCGGAACGCCTATATGGAAGGTGAACGCTGAAAGCGCTATTGCCGCAGAGGACGCGGAAACGCTTGCCGATGAGCTTGAGGAAGCCTATACCATATCGTATAACTGGTTCGGAAAATGCTATATTGAGAAGGATACGGATATAGATTCATAACGGTGATCAAAGGAGCTGCTTTGCGGCTCCTTTAGTGCCTGTAATTATTGCCGGAAGGGAGGGCTGCCTTATGGGCAATAAAAGCGACATAGAAGTGCTCAGAGAGCAGATCTCCCGCCTGATGGCGGCTCTTGAGGATGTGAATTTTGAGTGCCAGCGGCTGGAAATCATCAATACAAATCTTGACTTTCAGCTGAAGGAGGCAAACAGGGAACTTGCCCAAAATATTGCCGTTCTCCAGGCGCTTGAAGAGGAAAACGAATCCCTTAAACGCCGTGTAAAGGAGCTTGAAAGCAATGAATGAGTTTGTTTTGGATTCCGCGCAGCTGCGCGAATACGCCCCCAAGCTGAAAGCCGGGGACAGGGTCGTTCTGTCCGGTACCGTCTATACGGCAAGGGACGCCGCGCATAAACGCATAGCCGCCGCTTTGGAAAGCGGCTCGCCGCTTCCGTTTGACCTCAGCGGAGCGGTTATCTATTATGCGGGTCCCACCCCCGCGCCGCAGGGTCTTGCCGTTGGCGCGTGCGGCCCGACCACTTCCGGCAGAATGGATGTGTTTACGCCGCTTTTGCTTGATAACGGCCTTGCCGCCATGATCGGCAAGGGGGAGAGAAGCAAGCCTGTAGTGGATTCGATTGTCAAAAATAAAGCAGTCTATCTCTGCGCCGTCGGCGGCGCCGGAGCGCTTGCCTCAAGGTGCATAACGGAATGTGAAGTCATCGCGTATGAGGATCTGGGCTGCGAATCCGTTAAGCGGCTCACATTCGCAGATTTTCCGCTTACGGTCGCCATAGACTGCGCGGGCGGAAATATCTTTGAGCGCGCCTGATTCGGCATTTTTTTACATTTTATATATTTTAAATAAAAAGCATCTTTTGAACTTTATAATGTTATAAAAAATAACTATTGCATTTCCGTTCAAAAGATGTTATTATATTAGTCCAAGTTAGTGAAATCTAACCATATATTGTTGATTCACTGCCTTGAAACCACAAAATATCGGTTATATACCGAATAATTTACATTCTTTAGGAGGATCCATGATGACGGATTTTAAACAGTGGCACGGCTTTGAGGGCCGTATCTGGAAAGAAGAAGTCAATGTGCGTGACTTTATTCAGAAAAATTACGAGCCGTATGACGGCGATGAGTCCTTCCTTGCCCCGCCCACAGAGGCTACGGATAAGCTTTGGGGGATTCTTCAGCAGCTCCAAAAGGAGGAGCGCGCCAAAAACGGCGTGCTTGATATGGAAACGGAAATCGTCTCCACGCTTACTTCATACGGACCGGGATATATCAGCGAAGAGGATAAGAACCTTGAGCAGATTGTCGGTCTGCAAACGGATAAGCCCCTCAAAAGGGCGTTTATGCCGTTCGGCGGTATAAAAATGGCGGAGGAAGCCTGCCAGACCTACGGCTATACCCCGAATCCCGAATTACATAAGATATTCACCGAATACAGCAGAACGCACAACCAGGCTGTGTTTGACGCCTATACGCCTGAAATGAAAAAGGCTCGTCACAACAAGATTATCACGGGTCTGCCCGATACCTACGGCCGCGGCAGGATAGTAGGCGATTACCGCCGCGTTGCCCTTTACGGCGTCGATTTCCTTATAGAGGAAAAGAAAAAGGATTTTGATAACTGCGGAGACGGTACAATGACGGATGATGTCATCCGCCTGCGTGAAGAAATCAAAATGCAGATCAACGCCCTTGAGGGCATGAAGGATATGGCAAAGATTTACGGCTACGATATATCGCAGCCTGCGGCGAATGCCAAGGAAGCGGCGCAGTGGCTCTATTTCGGCTATCTTGCGGCAATCAAAACGCAAAACGGCGCGGCAATGAGCGTCGGCAGAATTTCCACCTTCCTTGATATCTATTTCCAGCGCGATCTCAAAAACGGAGTGCTTACGGAAAGCGAAGCGCAGGAAATCATAGACCACCTTACCATGAAATTCCGCATGGTTAAATTTGCCCGTATCCCTTCCTATAATCAGCTCTTCAGCGGCGACCCCGTATGGGCGACCCTTGAGGTTGCCGGTATAGGCATGGACGGCAGATCCATGGTAACCAAAACGGATTACCGTTTTCTGCACACCCTTGAAAACATGGGTCCGTCTCCGGAACCCAATCTTACGGTGCTCTATTCCAGCGCTCTGCCGGAGGCGTTCAAAAAATATTCCGCCGCGATTTCCATCAGAACCAGCTCCGTCCAGTATGAAAACGACGATGTCATGAAACCCGTCTGGGGCGATGATTATTCTATCTGCTGCTGCGTGTCCGCAACGCAAACGGGCAAGGAGATGCAGTTCTTCGGCGCGCGCGCAAATCTTGCGAAATGCCTGCTTTACGCGATTAACGGCGGCGTGGATACAAAATCGCACGATCAGGTCGGCCCCGCTTACGCGCCCATAACAAGCGAATACCTTGATTATGACGAGGTTGTAAAAAAGTATTTGGATATGATGGACTGGCTTGCCGGGCTTTATGTCAATACGCTTAACCTCATTCAGTATATGCATGATAAATATTATTATGAGGCTGCCGAAATGGCGCTGATCGATACGGATGTGCGCCGCACATTTGCCACGGGCATTGCGGGCTTCTCCCATGTTGTGGATTCTCTCAGCGCTATCAAATACGCAAAGGTAAAAACCATCAGGGATGAAAACGGCCTTGTAGTGGATTATGAAACAGAGGGCGATTTCCCGAAATACGGAAACGACGATGACCGTGCGGACGATATTGCCGTATGGCTTCTCAAAACCTTCCTTGAAATGATCAAGCGCCGCCATACCTACCGTGATTCAGAGGCAACAACCTCTATTCTTACCATCACCTCAAATGTTGTGTACGGCAAGGCAACGGGCAATATGCCGGACGGCAGACGCGCGGGCGCTCCGCTTTCGCCGGGCGCGAATCCCAGCTACGGCGCGGAGCAAAACGGTCTGCTCGCCTCGCTCAATTCCGTTGCAAAGCTGCCCTATCACTGGGCGCTGGACGGCATTTCAAATACGCAGACCGTCAATCCCGATGCGCTCGGCCATAATGAGGACGAGCAGTCAAATAATCTTGTTCAGGTTATGGACGGCTATTTTGACCAGGGCGCGCACCACCTCAATGTCAATGTATTCGGTAAGGAAAAGCTTATAGACGCTATGGAACACCCGGAAAAGGAAGAATATGCAAACTTTACGATTCGCGTTTCGGGCTATGCCGTTAAGTTTATAGATCTTACACGCGAGCAGCAGCTGGATGTTATTGCGCGTACCTGCCATGACAGAATGTAATAACAGCGCCGCAATCGGAAATCTGCATTCAATAGAAACCTTCGGCTCGGTGGACGGCCCCGGCGTGCGCTTTGTGGCGTTTCTCCAGGGCTGCTCCATGCGCTGCCGCTATTGCCATAATCCTGAAACATGGGCTTCCGGCGGGGAGCGTATAACTGCCGCCGAGCTGTTTGAAAAGGCGTGGAAATACCATAATTATTGGGGCAAGGGGATGCGCTCCGGCGGCATAACCGTCAGCGGCGGCGAGCCTTTGCTCCAGCTTGATTTTGTAACGCAGGTTTTTCGCCTTGCAAAGGAAAAGGGCGTGCATACGGCGCTCGATACTTCGGGGCAGCCGTTTTCGTTAAAAGAGCCCTTTCTTTCAAAATTCAATGCGCTTATGAAAGTCACGGATCTGTTTTTGCTTGACCTTAAAGAGCTTGATGCGCAAAAGCATATCTCTTTGACGGGTCATACAAATAAAAATATCCTTGAAATGGCGGAGTATCTTTCGGAAAACGGCAAGGATATGTGGATACGCCATGTGCTTGTTCCCGGTTTGACAGATGATGAGCAGGGCTTGAAACAGCTTTGCGCGTTTATCAAAAGCCTTAAAACCGTCAGCAGGGTAGAGGTGCTGCCTTATCATACCCTCGGCGTTTTTAAGTGGGAGAAGCTCGGCATAGAATATCCTTTAAGTGATACGCGCGTCCCCACGGATGCGGAAATCAAAAAGGCCGAGGCGCTGCTGCGCGTTGCGGATTATAAAATAAAATAATTTCCGATTGACAGAATTGTGTAATTGTGGTACTATAAAACCAGTTAGCTTAAGCTAACTCGAATGTGCCTCTTAAATCTGAAGGGCTCGGTTCATATCGGGCCTTTTATTTAAATGATTGGTGATCATCATGAAGATTCATTCCTCCGGTGAGGATTATTTGGAAGCAATCCTCATAATCAAAAACAGAAAAGGCTATGTGCGCTCCATAGATGTAGCCGGCTTTCTTAATTATTCAAAACCAAGCGTCAGCCACGCTGTCTCCATTTTAAGGGACGGCGGCTTCCTTGATGTTGATGAAAACGGCTATTTGAATTTGACAGACGACGGCAAAGCTGTTGCGGAAAAAATTTATGAGCGCCATCTCTTCTTCAAAAACTGGCTGATCGAGGCGGGCGTTGAGGAAAAAACCGCGGAGGAAGAGGCGTGCAAAATCGAGCATGTTATAAGCGATGATACATTTAAAAAGCTTAAACGGTATCTGAACGGATAGCGCAAGCG
>CAYOPQ010000047.1:12278-14185 GCA_964405895.1 uncultured Bacteroides sp.
TAAGCGATGATACATTTAAAAAGCTTAAACGGTATCTGAACGGATAGCGCAAGCGTACTGCACAGCGGATATATCAAGATATCCGCTTTTTTCTTTACATATTGCCCGTTATGAAGTATAATATCCGTATGCAATAAATTGCTTTCCGCAAGGTTTCCGGCAGGCGGGAGTCCCGCTGATTGCCGCGAAGCGCTGCGGCGGGGAGATTTGCACTTCAATGATTTTTACGCAGAGGGGCTGTTAATATGACAATCAGAAAGGCTGAAATGAAAGATATTCCGCAGCTTGACAAGCTGCTTTTTCAGGTCAATAAAGTCCATTCGGATAAAAGACCGGATCTTTTTAAACCGGGCGCTAAAAAATATACGGACGACGAGCTGAAATCCATTCTTTCAAATGAAAATACACCCGTTTTTGTTGCGGCAGACAGTGATGATACGGTTGTGGGATATGCCTTTTGTATCTTTGAATCGGCGCACTCAGGCGCAATGCAGAATATAAAAACGCTTTATATTGACGATTTGTGTGTGGATGAAAGCCAAAGGGGCAGGCATGTCGGGAAAAGCCTGTATGAATATGTCCTTGCCTTTGCCGAAAGCGCAGGCTGTTATAATGTCACCCTCAATGTGTGGGCGCTTAACGAAAGTGCAAGAAGATTTTATGAAAAGTGCGGTCTTTCCGTCCAAAAAATCGGCATGGAAAAAATTCTTTAAAATAAAAGCGGCGGTGTAAAGTGACATGCTTTGCACCGCCGCTTTTTATTCCGTGCTTTTCCTTATATCGCAAAGCACCTTTTTTTCTATTCTTGAAACATAGCTCCTGCTTATGTTTAGCCGCGCCGCTACCTCCCGCTGGGTAAGCGGCTTTTTATTATCCAAGCCGTACCGCAGGATAATGATCTCTTTTTCTCTCTCATCTTCCATGTTTTCAATATAACGCGCCACCTTTTCCCACTGCATCTTTTTTTCAAGCTCCTCCGCAAGGTCACGGCTGTCGCTGATCGTGTCCTGTAATTTAAGCGGATTTCCGTCCCTGTCGCTCTCCAGCGAATCGTCAAGGTGAACTTCTCCCTGCGATTTTTTCAGATTCCTGAAATGCATAAGTATCTCGTTTTCAATACACTTGCTCGCATAGGTGGCAAGATGCGTGCATTTTTCGGGGTTAAAGCTGTCTATCGCTTTTATAAGCCCTATCGTGCCTATGGATATCAAGTCGTCATTGTCGTTCGTTTTTGAATAATACTTTTTTACAATATGGCTCACAAGGCGCAGATTGCGCTCAATCAGCAGAGCGCGGGCGTCCCTGTCGCCGGCTTGCAGCCTTTGAACGGCTTCCTTTTCCTCTTTCCTGCTCAACGGCTTCGGAAAGCTGGAGGTGTTGTTGATGTGCAGTATAAAATATAATAGATTTGCACCCAAAAAAGATAGTATTGCGGAAATCATATTCATCACCCGTAATAAGTATGATTCCCGCCCCCTCAAAATGCGCGTTTGCTTTCGCTGCGGGCACTTTTTTATATTCATTTTTCCGTTCTGTCTGCTGTTTTCAGAAGCTGAACTTAACGGTAATCACTTATTTTATTTAATCAAATATTCAATTTTTTTTATTGTTAGGTATTTTTTACAAAGCTTAAATGAATATATCAAGTTTTATACAATGCAAAACAGGTCGGTTGCCCTGTAAATATTGCAAAAGATTGTCTGTATTAGTAAAATTATTTTAATAAACATACATTAATTAATAAGATTAAATGCTGATTGTTATTTATGTCCGAAAAGGTATCGCTCGGTTATGGATAATGCTCTTAATTAATTCTATGTTTATATGTCGGAAGTGTTTTTGTAGGAGGAGAAAAATATGAAACAGCTGCAAATTAGAATTTTTCCTACCGGAGAAATAGAGGCTGA
>CAYOPQ010000048.1:0-8869 GCA_964405895.1 uncultured Bacteroides sp.
AGAGGAAAACGATGTTCAGGAAAGCGAGGACGGGCAAAGCGGCGCCGAGGAAAATCCAGAGAGCGCTCCAGTTCAAAGCGAGCTAACGGCTCAGGAGGAAAACGAGCCGCAGAACACGGAAACTTTTGACGCCGATTACAATTCCGAGTATCCCGCACCGCAGTCCGCTAACGGTATTACGGAAAAACCAAAGGGATTTAAAAAATTAAGCAAAAAAACCAAAATCATCATTATAGCAGCCGCAGCTGTGATTTTACTTGCACTTCTTGCGGCAGCCGCGGCGGAAATCTATGATGAAATAATAGAGGACCGTATAGAAAAAGGTGCTTATCCTATTACAGAAACAACCGCAATAGATGCCGGAACTTCTGAAACGACCGCGCAGAGCAGCGGCTCGTCTTCTTCGATTCAGCTCTCGGACGGCACTTATTCCGTTGACTCCAGTATGATAAGCAGTATCTCCGTTAAATGGTATTCCGGAAATGTAACCGTTTCTTATTACGACGGAACGGAAATAACCTTCAGCGACGCAACGGATACGGACAGCGAACAGGCGTTATCCAGCAGGCTTGACGGCTCGGAGCTCAAGATATTTTTCAATCAGAGCCGCACGGCAAGCGGCAGCGAAAAAGACCTGCAAATCAATATCCCCAACGGTACGGAGCTGACGGAGCTGGATATAGAAACCACATCTGCCGATATAAATGTAAACGGCATTTCGGCGGCTAAGATAGATTTGAGCTCCGGCTCCGGAGCAATAACCGCAGCGGGCGCATTTTACGATATAGAAGCAGAAACAACATCTGCCGATATGCAGATAACCACTACCACCGCGCAGGCAAGGGAAATAGATGTTGAAACAAACAGCGGAAGCATTACGCTTACCCTGCCGCAGGATACGGACGGATTTTATCTGGAATACGAAACAATTTCGGGCGATATAAGCAATGATTTCGGCGTACAGCTTAACGGCTCGTCGCTGAAGGGAACCGCGGTTTACGGCAGCGGCTATACGCAAATAGATGTGGAAACCACAACGGGCGATTTCCGGCTGAGCGCATCCGCCTAAAACCGAAAAATCAATAAAGCTTATACGATTATCGACATGCTGATAGGCTGCCGAGAAATCGATTTGGACGACTTTATCGACAGACTGAACGGAGCGGCAAATGCCGCTCCGTTACTTATTTTTATGCCTGAGAACGAAAAAAACCCGCGCCTGAACGGCGCGGGTAGTTATTGCTTTTTTGCTTAGCCAAGCTCAGAGAAATACTTAATTGTGCGAACCATCTGTGAAGTATAGCTGTTCTCGTTATCATACCAGGAAACAACCTGAACCTCATAG
The DNA here is from genome assembly GCA_964405895.1 of uncultured Bacteroides sp. GTDB lineage: Bacteria > Bacillota > Clostridia > Oscillospirales > Acutalibacteraceae > Eubacterium_R. The sequence continues at coordinate 1,346 of CAYOPQ010000048.1, forward strand.
AGATCATCAGAAAGCTTAAGCACCATGGTCTGCGTAGCGTCAAAGAGTGAGCCGTAACGCATGCCGACGATATCGGAAGAAACGATTTCATCCGTATTGTAGCCGTAGCTTTCGTTTGAAGCGGCCTTCATAGCGGCGTTGATGCCCTCAACAGTAATATCACTGCCCTTAACAACAGCAGTAAGGATTGTTGTTGAGCCTGTCGGGGTAGGAACACGCTGAGCGGAGCCGATAAGCTTGCCGTTGAGCTCGGGAATTACAAGGCCGATAGCCTTTGCAGCGCCTGTTGAGTTGGGAACGATGTTTACGGCAGCAGCGCGTGAACGGCGGAGATCGCCTTTTCTCTGCGGACCGTCAAGCGTCATCTGATCGCCTGTGTAAGCGTGGATCGTGCACATGATACCGCTCTGGATAGGCGCGTAATCATTGAGCGCCTTCGCCATGGGAGCAAGGCAGTTTGTTGTGCAGGAAGCGGCTGAAATAACAGTATCTTCCGGCTTGAGGGTCTCATGGTTTACATTGTAAACGATTGTGGGAAGGTCGTTGCCTGCCGGAGCAGAAATAACAACCTTGCGCGCGCCTGCCTTAATGTGGGCAGAAGCCTTTTCCTTTGAGGTGTAGAAGCCCGTGCACTCAAGAACAACATCTACGCCAAGCTCTCCCCAAGGAAGCTCAGAAGCGTCAGCCTTTGCATAAATTTTGATTTCCTGACCGTCTACGATGATGGAATCATCCGTTGCCTCTACCTTATCGGCAAGAGCATATTTGCCCTGTGATGAATCATACTTGAGAAGATGCGCAAGCATCTTGGGGCTTGTAAGATCGTTGATAGCAACAACTTCATAGCCCTCCGCGCCGAACATCTGGCGAAAAGCAAGACGACCGATACGGCCGAAACCATTAATAGCAACTTTTACCATTGGATTGTACCTCCGTAATTTTTGATTTTAAAATATTGGATTGACAATATTTTGTCGCTATATATTTTATACTCTTTCCTCGCGAATATCAAGCATTTTTTTCCATTTGAAAAACTTTGTTGAATCTAAACAAAAGTGCGGGCAAAAGCAGGCGTGATTATATTGAATTTTTGCGTTTTTCGGTTTTTAAAAGGTATATTATAGGTATAAGCGCGAACACCGCCACCGCCGCGGAGGCAAGAAAGATATTGGCTGTGGGAATGGTTTTTACAGAACCCAGCTCCACATAGGTTTCATTATTGCTCGCGATTACTGCGGCGCCGATATACGGGCCCGTAACCATCGGAATAAGCACCTGAAAAACCATTCTTACGCCCTGAAAAAGCCCCACCTTGTCCGCAGGCGTATAATCCCTGATGATTGCGCTTACGCAGGCGGAGGACACAAGATAAGCGCCCATCATTACCGAGCCGAACAGCATGAGCACCGGCAAATTATCGCCCTTGGCAAAATACATGAGCACAAAGCCTATAACGAGCACAACCGCGGCGGGCAGCAGGCAGCGTATCTTGCCGAATTTATCAATCACCTTCCCGAACAGCACCGATATAACCGCGGAAATAAGGATTATAACACCGAGCGGGATTGCGTAATCCGTAATTCCGAGCGTTTTTTCAAGATATATCATAATATAAGGCATAAACACCTGATACGCAATGCTGAATATGCAGAATGCCGCGAACGCAATGTAAAGCCGCGGATTCTTTTTAACCGTTGACGGTCTGAAGCCGTATATTATGTTTTTAAAATAGTTTTCATCATTTGCCCGGATTCCGGGTTTATCCCTGAGGAGGAATATGCCTATTATGCCGCACACCGTTGTCGCCGCGCCTACAATAAGGAAAAAGGTCTGCCATTCCCCTCTTTGCTTAAACCCGTCCAGCACGCCGAATACAAGGATGATTGCCAGCAGGGGCAGCGCCTGCAAAACGGTTTCGGCGCGTCCGCGGTTCTCATCGTCCGTAACATCCGTGACCCAGCTGTTGAACGCCGCGTCAAATGCCGTTGAGCCGAAAAAGGTCATAACACAGTCCATAATGATAACCAGCATTGCCGCAGCCGCAACGGCGTCCACGGCATGAAAAAGCTTTGAGGTATTGTCAACTGTTATAAAGCCGAACGAGGCTGTAACCACGCCCCAAATGATATAGCCCGTTACGATAAATACCTTTCGCTTGCCGAGCTTATCCGAAAGCGCGCCCATAATCAGCGTTGTAACGGCGGCAGTCACCGCAGAAGCGGCTACCATAGCGGCAATATCGCTTGCCGTTCCGCCCACCGCGTCAAACAGATAAACATTAAAATACATATTTTCAATGACCCACGCAAGCTGACCCACAAGGCCGAGCAGCACAATGCTTGCCCAAACGCGTTTTGAGAGCTTGCCGGACACATTCGTTTTGCTTTTCATCATTCCGACCCCCTTCACCGCCATTATGACATAAATTTAACAATCCGTCAACAATTCGGCACACATATAAAAAGCACGCCTTGAACGGCGTGCTTTGAATTTGTAAGTTATATATTATTTCTCGTCGTGCAGCTGCGCGGCGGCGGAAACAAAGCCGCGGAAAAGCGGGTGCGGCCTGTTCGGCCTGCTCTTGAATTCCGGATGGAACTGGCAGGCAACAAACCATCTGTGCGCGGGAATTTCCATCATCTCAACGATATGGTTATCGGGAGAGGTTCCGGCAAATATGACGCCGTGCTGAACAAACTCCTCGCGGTAATCATTATTCACCTCATAGCGGTGGCGGTGGCGCTCATATATCATTGACGCGCCGTAAAGCTGATAGGATTTTGATTCGGGATTCAGCACGCAGGGATACTGACCGAGCCGCATGGTGCCGCCCATTTCGGAAACATTTTTCTGCTCCGGCAGGATGTCTATTACGGGATTTGTGGTTTCCGGATTGATTTCCGCGGAGCAGGCGTCCGCAAGCCCCAGCACATTTCTTGCAAATTCTATGACCGCAACCTGCATGCCGAGGCATATGCCGAGATACGGTATATTGTGTGTTCTGGCATAATTCACGGCAAGGATCTTGCCCTCGATTCCCCTGCTGCCGAAGCCGCCGGGAACAAGTATGCCGTCCATTCCGCCGAGCACGGCATCTATATCCGCGTCCTCTTTTTCAAGCGTTTCGGAATCGATCCAATGGATATCAACGGCTGAATTCGTTTCGATTCCCCCGTGCTTCAGCGCTTCGTTGACCGAAATATAGCTGTCGTGCAGCTCAACATACTTGCCGACCATTGCGATTTTTACGGTGCGGACAGGATTTCTGAGCGCGTCAAGCATAGTCTGCCAATCCTCAAGCTCCGGCTCGCCGCAATCTAAACCGAGCTTTTTAACCGCAACGGTATCAAGCCCCTCCTCACGGAGCATAAGGGGAACGGCATAAAGTATATCGCAGTTGTTGTTTTCTATTACACATTCCTTTTCAACATTGCAGAAAAGGGCTATCTTATTTCTGATGTCGTCCGTTAAGGGATGCTCCGTGCGGCACACGATAACATCGGGATGTATACCCAGGGCAAGCATTTCCTTTACGCTGTGCTGGGTCGGCTTTGATTTGAGCTCCGCGGAGGCGGCAAGATACGGCACAAGCGTAACATGGATAAACAGGCAGTTTTCCCTGCCGTATTCAACCGAAAACTGGCGGATAGCCTCAAGAAACGGCTGGCTTTCAATATCGCCCACCGTTCCGCCTATCTCAACAAGGCACACATCGGCGCCCGTTTCGGCGTTTCTGTATATGGATTTTTTGATTTCGTTTGTAACATGGGGAATGATCTGAATCGTCTGCCCGCCGTATACGCCCTTGCGCTCGTCCGCTATAACATTCCAGTAAACCCTGCCGGAAGTAAGGTTAGAGTTTTGAGAAAGGGACTCGTCTATAAATCTTTCGTAATGCCCGAGGTCAAGGTCTGTTTCCGCGCCGTCGTCCGTAACAAACACCTCGCCGTGCTGAACAGGATTCATCGTGCCGGGGTCAACATTCAGATAAGGGTCAAGCTTTTGCGCCGTTACCTTCAGCCCGCGCGCTTTTAAGAGCCTGCCGAGCGAGGCAGCTGTTATTCCCTTGCCGAGGCCGCTTACAACGCCGCCCGTTACAAAAATATACTTTGGCATTTTCACAATCATTCCTCCTATTTAATATGTTTATATATTATTTATTTTCCGGTTCACATGTAAGACGCATACCGAGCTTTTTAAGCACATTCTCATCCACATAGGAAAGCAGCGCCGTTGCATGTATATCGCAGTTTTTGAGCTTTGCCAGCTGCGCCATTGCCGCAGCCGCGTTCTTATCCCTGCCGGCGGATATGGAAAGCGCCGTCAGCACCTCATCGGAATGCAGACGGGGATTTTTACTGCCCAGATAATTCACCTTGAGCTCCTGAATCGGCTTTATGACAGCCGGGTCAATCAGCAAAACATCCTTTTCAATACCCGCAAGGTGCTTCAGGCAGTTGATGAGCGCCGCTGAAACGCAGCCGAGCAAATCAGAGGTTTTGCCTGTTATAACCGTTCCGTCCGCAAGCTCCGCCGCCGCGCCGGGTGCGCCTGTCTGTTCTGTGATTCTTCTTGCCGCCGCTGTGCATTTGCGGGAATCGGCGGTTATTTCCGCCTGGTTCATAAGCAGCTCAAGCTTATAGATTTCCTCCCGGTTTTCAGCGCCCTTTGCCGCGCTCCGCACAGCGCCGAAATAACGGCGTATGATCTCCTGCCTTGCGGCTTCGCAAACGGCGCCGTCGTCAAATATGCAAAAGCCCGCCATATTGACGCCCATATCCGTTGGGGATTTATAGGGGCATTTGCCGTATATATTTTCAAAAATGGCTTTTAAGACGGGAAATATTTCCACATCCCTGTTATAATTCACTGCCGTTTTGCCGTAAGCCTCAAGGTGCCACGGGTCTATCATATTGATATCGTTAAGGTCCGCCGTTGCCGCCTCATACGCCATGTTTACCGGGTGGCGAAGCGGCAGATTCCATATGGGGAAGGTTTCAAATTTGGCGTAGCCCGCCTTGATGCCGCGCTGATTATCGTGGTAGAGCTGTGAAAGGCAGGTTGCCATCTTTCCGCTGCCGGGACCCGGCGCGGTAACGACCACAAGTTTTCTTTCGGTTTCTATGTATTCGTTTCTGCCGAAGCCCGAATCGCTTACTATATTCGCTACATCGGACGGATAGCCCTCTATCACATAGTGGCGGTAAAACGGTATGCCTTCGTTTTTCAGCTTCTTTTCAAACCGAAGGACGCGCGGGAGCGGCGCATATTTGGTCAGCACAATGCTGCCAACCTTAAGCCCGCAGGCGCCGAACGCCTCAACAAGGCGAAGCGCGTCAACCTCATAGGTTATGCCGAGATCGCTTCTCACCTTGCACTTTTCAATATCCTCGGCATTTACAACGATAACGATCTCCGCATCGTCCTTAAGCTGGAGGAGCAGCTGCAATTTACTGTCCGGCAAAAAGCCGGGCAGCACGCGTGACGCGTGATAATCATCAAAAAGCTTACCGCCGAACTCAAGATACAGCTTGCCGCCGAATTCAGATATTCTTTGCCTGATTCTTGCGGACTGCATCTCTAAATATCCGCCATTATCAAAGCCGGCATTATACATATTTTTCCCTCTCCTGCGCGAATTAAAAAGAACAAGACGGCCGCACGCGCGTACAGCCGTCTGTACTTACATATTATATGGCAAAAGCGTTTATAAATCAATAGCGAGAACAAAAAAATTGAAAAATCCCCTCATTTTTTGTTTCTTCTATCATATTCCGCCTGAACGGCTTGAAAGGCTTCGGCGTCAAATTCCCTGTTTTTAAAATAATATTTCAAATCATCCTGCGTGATTTCGCGTATAACGCGGCACGGATTCCCCGCGGCAACAACGCCTGACGGTATATCCTTTGTAACAACGCTCCCCGCGCCTATGACCGTTCCGCTGCCGATGGTTACGCCCGGCAGTATCACGCTGTTTCCGCCGACCCAAACATCATCGCCGATTTTAACAGGTATGCCGTATTCATACATGGTGCCCCTTGCCGCCGGGTGTACGGGGTGCCCCGCGGTATATACGGAAACATTCGGGGCAAAGAAAACATTGTTGCCGATATCCACTCTGGCAACATCAAGTATTACACAGCCGTAATTGGCGTTGAACCCGTTTCCGGCAAAAATATTCTTGCCGTAATCGCAGTAAAACGGCGGATTGATCCACGGGTCTTTACCGAGCGCGCCGAACATTTTGCGCGCCGTTTCGCAAAGCGCTTCAAATTCCCACGGCGGCGTGGTATTAAACCGGTGCATAAGCCTTTTATTTTGCTTCATCTCCTCAACAAGAGACTCGTCCGCAATATACGCCATTCCCTTTTTCATTCTTGTTTTGTTATCCATAAAAAGCCCTCTCTTAAATGAAAATCCGCGGCAAAGGCGCCGCCGCATTAACTATATTATATATCCATCTTTTTCGCAAGCCGTTTAAGAATGTTTTTATAATAATTTTGAATCGTTCCATATAAATCTCTCTTTATTCATTTAGATTCAGCAGGTTTAACAATACGAAAAGCGGCGGCAGAAAATGACATTCCGCCGCCGCTATAATGCAGTGTGTATGATGGACCGGCACAGATACAATTATTTCAGGTCAAGACCCGCCGTCCAGATTTCAAGATCTTTTTCAGAAACTTCGCCGCCCAATCTGATGCCTTTTTCCACAACTGTCGCCGAACCGGCAAGTTCCTGAAGGCGTTTATAGGTTTCTCCTATTCCACTGCCGCCGGAAGTGCAGAACGGCACAAGCTTTTTGCCGCTGAAATCATAGGCATCCAAGAATGTGTCTACAATACTGGGCTCCCTGCCCCACCAAATCGGGAATCCTACAAACACAACATCATATTGCGCCATATTGCCGACATGCCCCGTTACTGCCGGTCTGCTGTTCAAATCTTTCATTTCCAAAGTGCTTCTGGATTGCTGATTTTTCCAATCCAGATCCGCGGCTGTATAAGGAACTTCGGGTTTGATTTCAAACAGATCGGCATTTTCAACTTTAGCAAGCTCCTCCGCCACTTTCTTTGTGACACCGCTCGCCGAAAAAAACGCTACCAAAATTTTGCTCATAAAAAATTCCTCCTCAATAAATATTTTTGTATTTATAATTATTTTAAACCTGCCGCGTCAGCTTGCCGCTTGCTTCACAGAGCAACGCCCGCAAGGTTAAATCTTTTACGGTTCAAGCCCTAAGTAAGCCCGCCCATATTCTTTATACACATTTCCCTATACTTCCGCATCGCCATTCGTGTGTGTACTGCATATAAGCCCAATCAAGCGCAGCCAGATGCGGTTTATGCGCTTTTACAAATCCTTTAAATATATAGCGGAAAACAAAACTGATTCCGTAAGTTCAATACATCGTATCAATCAGTGATTCTGATTAACACCCTGTGAAATGATTTTCTCAGCAAAATCGGCAGCGGCACAGATGTGGTTTGCGCGGGAACACCTAAAGCTTTTGAAATTGCGTCT
>CAYOPQ010000048.1:8969-13279 GCA_964405895.1 uncultured Bacteroides sp.
AGATGTGGTTTGCGCGGGAACACCTAAAGCTTTTGAAATTGCGTCTGCAAGTTTCTTTGTATTTCCGCCGCGTGTATAATATCTGACTGCTACCTTCATTTTTCTCTCCATTCGCTTAGATAACCTGTTTTTCCGTAAAGATTTTTTGATCTTGCGCAAATTTATTTTGCGCTCCTGATTTCATTATAATCAGGCGCATTTTAACAATCAAGCCGTCTAAACAAAACTTAACATATTTTTTAGACATTATGATTTCGCTGCAAAAATTCTTTTAATTATCAATCAGGCATTTATTATGCGGCTTATGCGGTAAATTCCTATCTGTTCAAAGCAACACACATATTTCCGCGCGGCAAGCGCCTGCGCACGGCGGCAAGCGCCGCGGCGGAAGAAATAAAACGCGCAAAAAGCAATATGACCGAGGGACCGAACTTAAAAATAATACTCCTTTTTACATTATTTTTATAGGAATATACCTTGATATAAATTTTTTGTTCTGCTATAATTATTCTATTGTAGTTTTTGAAGGAGCGGGAAAATGGAATTCAAGACCGTTTTCGGCACGGACATAAAAGGCCCTTCCGATTTTTACAGAATACCCTCCCTGATCACCGCAAAGGACGGTGTTTTGATTGCCTGCGCAGACGCGCGGTACTGCTCCGGGATGGATAATCCCAACAGGATAGACAAGGTTATACGCAGAAGCTTTGACTGCGGAGAAACCTGGGAAGATATGACGATTGCCGTAAAGGAACACGGCTCAAGGCAGATGCGCGCCTCCGCCGCCATTGACCCCGTAATGGTATACAGCGAAAAAAGCGGCAGGATAATCCTGATTTATTCCCACACCCCCGCCGGAGTCGGCATAAGGAACAGCAAGGTCAGCCGCGGCGAAGATGAAAACGGCTGCAAATACATAAACGGCATTTTTAAAAAATACATCCTAAAAAAAGGCAGGCTTTACGAAAAGAACGGTAAGGAAACGCCTTACACGGTTGACAAAGACGGCAATGTTTTCAAAAACGGCAGCCCCTGCGGCAACATCTACACGGGCGGCAGATTCAAAGAAGAAGGCACCTCTTACCTTATGCTTGTTTACAGCGATGACAACGGCAAGACCTGGTCCTCCCCGCGTTCGCTGAACAAGATGGTAAAAGCAGAGTATATGAGCTTTATAGGCCCCGGCCCCGGCTGCGGAATAGAGATAAAAGCCGGAAAATACAGCGGGCGGCTTGTTGTGCCCGTTTATTTCGGCACAAGGAAATTCCCTTTGCGCCTTTCCTGCGCTGTGATTTACAGCGACGACGGCGGCGAAAGCTGGAAAATGGGCGTTTCGCCGAATGATTCCAGAATCATAAACGGCAGCAGGGCAAGCTGTATGACCGTCAAGGCAGCGGATATGCTCACCGAATCCCAGCTCATTGAGCAGGAGGGCGGGCGCTTAAAATATTTTATGCGCAACCATGATAAAAGGCACAGCACCGCGGTGGCTTACAGCGACGACGGCGGCGAGAGCTGGCACGATTACCGGCTGGACGACGAACTGCCGCAGCCCGTTTGCCAGATGAGCGTTATTAAACTGCACGGCACCGAAAAGCCGAGCGTTGTTTTCATAAACCCCGCCGACAGGGACAAGCGCAAAAACGGCACCGTTCGCCTTTCGGAGGACGACGGCGAAACCTTTGAATGGGCGCGGCTGTTAAAAGACGGCGAATTCGTTTACAGCGCGGCGGCGCAGATGAAAAACGGTAAAATCGGCGTTTTGTTTGAACCGAACACCGATTGCAGGGAAATAAAATTTGCTTCGTTTTCCTTGGATTGGATCAAAGGGAAGGAAGCTGATTAAGGGCTTATGCCCGGATATTATGGGGAGATGAGTTTTTGGCTGAACTAAAGGCAAAAATAGGCGGACTTGTTAAGGATGTTAAATTGCACTGGAACGAGCCGCCGAAAGGGCGTTATATGTCCTTTAAGGAAATTGTTTCCTATTCCGGCGGAGGTATAGGCGTTAAATTCCTTGCCGTAATGGCAACGAATATGATACTTTCCGCAACAAATGTGTTGATAGGAAACACGCTCGGTGTTGAACCGATAGATATGTATATTCTTTATTTCATATCTGTTATTGTAAATATTCCGCTTTCCGGCGTGAGGGCGAATATTATAGACAACACCAGAAGCAAAGAGGGTAAATACAGGCCGTACATCGTGAAAATGGGTATACCCAGCGCTATTGTTACCATTCTTTTTGTATGGTTCCCGTACAATCAGTTCGGCGCGCTGTTCGGCGAGGGCACCTTCTTCGGCAAATCAAAGACCTATGTTGTTACCTGCGCAATTATTCTGATCCTGAATTTCATTCAGAATTTCTTTTACTATTTCTTCTCTGAGGCGTATGATAACCTTATCCATGTTCTTTCCCCGAACACGCAGGAAAGAGCGGATGTTTCCACAATAAAGGGCGTTGTATACTCCCTTGCGCCTTCCATACTGAATCTGGCGATGCCGATATTCGCGCAGTTCCTGACCAACGACAATCTGTATGACATCAGGCTTTACAGATATATTTATCCGCCGCTTGCCATACTTTCCGTACTGCTCAGCATAGTGGTATATGTAAACACCAAGGAAAAGATTGTTCAGGCAAAGACGCATGTTGTTCAAATCAAATTTATGGACTCCCTGCGCGAGGTACTGCGCAATAAATACTTCTGGGTAATCGGCCTTGCAACATGGCTCGGCTTCCTGGAAACCTCCATGTCCGTAATCCTCGGCTGGCTTTACAGCTACGGCGGCATCTGCAGCGGAACAGCTTATTCCATAATAACGCTGATATGCCAAAACGCCGGACTTGTGGGCATGCTGCTCGCGCCGTTTGCCATAAGAAAATGGGGCAAGCGCTTTGTGCTTATCTCCACAAATGTATTGAATATCGTATTCATCGGGCTTATGTTCCCGGTTGTCGAGCTCATTGATATGACCGGCACAAGCGAAAGCGCCGTAAACACCTGGATTCCGCTGATCCTTCTTGTAGTATGCTTTTGGATGAACAACCTTATGAACGCCTTTATGCAGATACTTACGCCGTCCATAAACGCCGATATAAGAGATTACCAGCAATATGTAAGCGGCGAAAGAATTGACGGAATGTTCTCTACGATAACGGCTATCGGCGGTCTTGTAACGGTTGCAAGCAGCGGTATCGTCAACCTGCTTTATGATAGATTCGGCATCAACACGGAAAAAGCCGCCGAGGTAATGAACGATTCCTCCGTATTGGAAAGGGTGCTCAGAAACGGCACCACGGTGCAGGAGGCGATTGCGTCCGCGTCCTCCGAAAGCACAAGCACCGCCTATTACGCACTTTATGATGTCGATGTACTTCAAACTGTGTGCGGCGTGCTTATAGTAGCGTCTATGATAGGCGCGTTTATAAATGTTTTTCCCTATTTCTTCTATGACCTTACAGAGCTAAAACAGCAGGGTATGGTAAAGGTTCTGAAGATACGCGCGTTCTTTGAGGATTTCGGAAACAATACCCTGAGCGACGATAACCTTGTTGAAGTTGTTGAAATGATTGACAACGCCAAGGCGCTTGCCGGCGAGGAGCCCGTTAAGATAACCAAAGATAAGATCAAGGCGGCAAAGGCTTCCGGCGGCGATAAAGCGCAGGTGAAGGAAGCGGTTAAGCTTGCGAAGCAAGAAAGAAAAGCCGCCGAGCTTCGCAACCAGGAAATCAAGCTTGCTCCGTTTGTTTTGAAGGAAATATCAAAATACGAAAGCAAGCTCGGCAAGCTCCAGATAGAGCATGCGGAAAAGATATACGAAGAAGGGCTTGAGGGCCTTGCCGCGCACAGCATAAGCGAGCTCAAGGGCAAGCTTAAGGAGGCGAAGGCGCTTCCTAAGGGCAACGAGGACGATAAAGAGTACCGCAAATACTGCATACATTTTGCAAGAACAAGACTTACGGCAAGGAAATACCAAAAGAAGTATTTTGCAGACGGAAATATAATCGTGCCCGACGACAGCAAGCTCAATGCGCTCTTTGATATTGAAGAGCAATACGACAAGAAAGAGGATAAACTCTATAAGCGCCTTTATAACGCGCAGGAAAGCAAGGACAAGGCAGAAATCGCGGCGGTTAAGACCGAAATCAAAGCGCTTAAGGCGGACTTTAAAGAGCTTAACCTGAAGATACGCGACGAGCAGAATCACCGTGTAAAATACAACCGCTCGGCAAAGCCGTATCTTGACGCGCGCATTACACTGAAGCAGGCTGAAAATTACACGCATCTTGATGAGATCAAAGA
>CAYOPQ010000049.1:0-7082 GCA_964405895.1 uncultured Bacteroides sp.
ATTTTATCAGGTACTATAATATCTAAAAAATAAAATTACGGTGATGTTATGTTAAGATCTATGACCGGGTTCGGCAGGGCAACTGCCGATACAAACGGCTATATTATTACGGTTGAGCTGAAATCCGTAAACCACAGGTATTTTGATTTCAGCTGCCGTGTTCCCAGGCAATACGGCTTTGCGCAGGAGCGGCTGAAATCCTATATCAATTCGCGCGTTTCGCGCGGCAAAATCGACTGCTATTTGGGCGTGGAGGCGTATGACACGGATGACGCGCAGGTTGCCGTGAACCACACGCTTGCCGGCGCTTATGTTAAGGCGCTCAAGGAAATCGCGGATACATACGCGCTCAGGGAGGAGCTTTCCGCCTCCGTGGTCGCCCGCTTTCCCGATGTGCTCGCGGTCAAAAAAGCGGATGAGGACGAGGAGCGGCTTTGGTCGCTGATACAGCCCGTTGCGCAGGAGGCGGCGGACCGCTTTATCGCCATGCGCGAGGCGGAGGGAGAGAAAATGCGCCGCGATATTGAGTCGCGCGCGCAGACGATTCTGGACTGCGTTTCCTTTATTGAAAAGCGCTCTCCGGAAACCGTTAAGGAATACAACGATAAGCTTGTTCAGCGCGTGCATGAGCTTATCGGGGACGCGGCGCTGGACGAGGGCAGAATCCTCCAGGAGGTTGCCGTATATGCCGATAAGGTTGCCGTCGCTGAAGAAACGGTCAGGCTGCGCTCCCACATTTCGCAGCTGCGCGCTTTTATGGCAAGCGACGAGGCAATCGGCAGAAAAACGGATTTCCTTGTTCAGGAAATCAACAGGGAAGCCAACACCATAGGCTCAAAGGCAAGCGATGTTGAAATCGCGCGCAAGGTGATTGAAATAAAGGCGGAGGTTGAAAAAATCCGCGAGCAGATACAGAATATTGAATAAGTGTTAAACCGAAAGGCGGGTACTATGGAATTTGTCAATATCGGCTTCGGCAATCTTGTTAACGCTTCAAGGGTGGTAAGCATTGTAAGCCCGGAATCCGCGCCTGTTAAAAGAATGGTGCAGGAGGCGAAGGCGGGCGGCTCGCTTGTTGACGCCACGCACGGCAGAAAAACCATGAGCGTTCTTATAACGGATTCCGATACGGTTATATTATCTTATCTTGATTTAAAACAGATTGCGCAGAGGTTCGGCGCGCGGGAGGCGGTGCAATGAAAAAATCCGGCATGATCGTTATATTGTCCGCGCCGAGCGGCTGCGGCAAGGATACGGTTTTCAGGGAAATATCAAAAATCAGGAGCGATGTTGTTGAATCTGTTTCCGCAACAACGCGCCTGCCCAGAAAAGGCGAAATAGACGGCATTGATTACTTTTTTAAAACAACGGACGAGTTTGAGAAAATGATAGAGCGGGACAGCTTTTTGGAATACGCCTGCTACAACGGCTGCTATTACGGCACGCCCGCCGCGCCCGCGCTTGCCGCTGTGAACAAAGGCAAAATCTGCTTTTTGATCATTGAAAGGAAGGGCGCGCAAAAGGTTAAGAAAAATTACCCGGACGCCGTTTCGATTTTTCTTATGCCGCCCGATATGAATACGCTTGAGCACCGCCTGAAAAAGCGCAACACGGAAAGCGACGAGGCTATAAAAAAACGCCTTGCGATTGCCGCGGAGGAGATAGAGGCGGCATCAAAATTCAATTATGTTGTGGTGAATGACCAGCTTGAAAGAGCTGTTTTTGAAATAAACGATATTTTAAACGCTGAATTAGAAAAGCGAAATTAAAACCCGATAGGAGATTATGATTATGTTTAACCCTGATTTAAAGAAGATTACTAAGAACTGCAACAGCAGATACAGCCTTGTTGTGGGCGTTGCGAAAAGAGCGCGCGAGATCAGAGACGACGCGATTCAAAATGAAGTTTTGCTTGATGAAAAATGCGTATCCTCCGCTATAAAGGAAATCTACGACGGTAAATTTGTTGTTGAAGAGCCGGAGGAGATACACACGCAAAAGCAAAAGGAAGAGAAAAAAGCCCGCAATGAGGAAAACGCGGGCAGCGCCGATTCAGAGGAGTAATGAACAGGCTGATTGCTACCGTTGCCGTGGAAAACACCTTTTTCAACTCCGGCGAGGATTATGATTACTATGTTCCGCAGGGGCTTGAAAAAAGCGTCCGCACGGGATGCCGTGTAAAAATCCCGTTCGGCAGAGGCGATACCGTGCGCAGGGGAATCGTTGTAAAGCTGTTTTACGCGATAAATTCAAATTTAAAGGAAATCATATCTGTTGATGAAAAATATCCCGCTCTGACGCAGGAGATGATTTCGCTTGCCCTGTGGCTTAAAGAGCGCTGCTTTTGCTCAACATATGACTGCCTGCGGCAGATGCTCCCGCGCGGAATGGACAGCGTAAGCGATAAAAGCACTAAAATGATCTGCCTTGCGGACGGCGACGCGCCCGCTGTGCGCCTGACGCCGAAACAGCGCTCCGTTTACGAACTGCTCTGCGATGTCGGCAGCGCCCGCGTGAGCGAGGTGTGCGAATTCTGCTCCGTCGGCAGGGGCGTGCTTGATAATCTTGTCAAATACGGCGTGTGCCGTTACTTTGAGCAGGAGGTTTACAGAACCCCGTTTAAGAATATTTCCGAGCACGGTGAAAAACCGGATATAATTCTTTCCGAAAGCCAGAAAAAAGCGTTTGACACCTATCTTGAAATGCTTAAAGGCGACGGCGGCACGGGACTTTTGTACGGTGTAACCGGCTCGGGAAAAACGCAGGTATACCTCAGGCTTATAGATGAAGCCGTTGCAATGGGCAGGGATGTCATCGTCCTTGTGCCGGAAATCGCGCTCACGGTTCAGCTTCTTTCCGCTTTTCATAAAAGGTACGGCAAAACCGTCGCGGTGCTGCACAGCGGTCTCTCCATAGGCGAGCGCACGGACGAATACAAGCGCGCCGCACGGGGAGAGGCTAAAATCGTTGTAGGCACAAGGAGCGCTGTTTTTGCGCCGCTGCGCAATTTAGGCCTTATCGTTATGGACGAGGAACAGGAGCACACCTACAAAAGCGAGCGCACGCCGCGCTACCATGCGCGCGAGGTTGCGCATTTCCGGTGCAGGTTCAGCAAGGCGCTGTTTTTGATGACTTCCGCAACGCCGAGCGTAGAAAGCTACAGCGCGGCTGTAAACGGCAGGTACTCGCTTTGCGAAATCAACGAGAGATACGGCAGCGCCAAGCTTCCGAAGGTCATAACCGTCGATATGAAAAAGGAGATTGCCGAGGGGAACAGATCCCCCATATCGGATACCCTGCGCCGGATGCTTCAGGAAAATCTTGATCATAAAAAGCAATCCATACTACTTATAAACCGGCGCGGATATAATACATTTATAGCCTGCAACAGCTGCGGCCATGTGATCACATGCCCGAATTGCAGCATAAGCCTGACCTATCACAGCTACAACAACCGGCTTGTCTGCCATTACTGCGGATATTCCAAGCCGCTTGACAACACATGCCCCGAATGCGGCAAAAACAGCATAAGATACAGCGGCTACGGAACGCAGCGCATTGAGGACGAGATCAAGCGCCTTTTTCCGAGTGCGTCGCTTATAAGGATGGACGCGGATACAACAACGCAGAAATTCAGCCATCAGCGCATCTTTGATTCGTTTTACAACGGCGAATACGATATCCTTATCGGAACGCAGATGGTGGCGAAGGGGCTTGATTTCCCAAATGTAACGCTTGTGGGCGTTGTAAACGCGGATAATTCGCTGTATGATGAAAGCTATCTTGCCAATGAGCGCTCCTTTGACCTTATCACGCAGGTTGTGGGCAGGAGCGGCAGGCGCGATACGGAGGGGAAAGCGGTTATCCAAACAATCAATCCCTATAACGAGATTATTGATTTTGCATCCGCGCAGGATTACAAATCCTTTTATGAAAACGAAATCGCTTTGCGGCGGTTGCTGACCTATCCTCCGTTTTGCGATATCTATTTTGTTTCGTTTGTTGCCGAGGATGAAAATAACGCCGCGCTTTGCGCCAAGGCTTTTTTTGAGCGTTTGGTTGCGCTCAACAAGACCGATTACAGCGGTGAAAAGCTGATTGTTCTGGGCCCGAGCCCATCAAAAATCAGCAAGCTCAGAAATCAGTACAGGTACGGGCTGACCGTGAAGTGCAAAAATTCAAAATCCGTTCGTAAAATGTTAAACGAAGTATTAAAATCTGTTGGTAAATTAAAAGAATATAAGGATGTTTCCGTATCGGTTGATCTGAACCCATATGAACTCAACTGATCGTCCGCCGCAATCGGCTGCGTTGCCGCGGAAATTATTTTGCAGCCTGAAAGGCAGTGTAAAAAATGGCTCTTAGAAATATTGTTAAGCTGGGAGACCCGATTTTAAATAAAAAAAGCAGAAAAGTTGAAAAATTTGATGCAAAACTTGCAATTTTAATAGACGATATGTTTGAAACCATGCGCTCCGCAAACGGCGTAGGTCTTGCCGCGGTACAGGTCGGCATACTGAAAAGAGTTGTTGTCATCGACGTCGGCGAAGGCCCGATTGAGCTTGTGAATCCGGAGATAACGCTTAAAGAGGGCGAGCAGAGGGAAAGCGAGGGCTGCCTTTCACTGCCGGGCAAATACGGCGTTACGCTGCGCCCGAAGAAGGTGCAGGTCAAAGCGCAGGACAGGAACGGCAAGTGGCAGGTATTCACGGGCGAGGATTTGAAAGCGCGCGCTTTCTGCCACGAGATAGATCATTTAGACGGCGTTTTGTTCACCTCGCACCTTGTTGACGGAAAGCTGGAGGAGTCATGAGAATCGTTTTCATGGGCACGCCCGATTATGCGGTTCCGTCCCTTCAAAAGCTTATAGACGAGAACTATGATGTTGCCGCCGTTTTCACGCAGCCTGACAAGAGAGTGGGCAGAAAGCAGATTTTGACGCCCACGCCGGTCAAAAAAACCGCTTTAGACAACGGCTTAAAGGTCTGTCAGCCTGTCACTTTAAAAGACGGCGAGGCGGAGGAAATCTTAAATCAAATCGCGCCCGACGCTGTTGTGGTCGCGGCTTACGGAAAAATATTGCCGAAATCCATTTTGTCTATTCCGAAATACGGGTGCATCAATGTCCACGCGTCCCTTTTGCCGAAGTACAGAGGCGCAGCCCCGATACAGCGCGCTGTTTTAAACGGCGAAAAGGAAACGGGCATTACAATTATGCAGATGGATGAGGGCATTGATACCGGCGATATTTTATATACAGTAAGCACCGAAATCGGCGTGAATGAAACCTCCGCGCAGCTTTTTGAACGCTTGGCGGCATTGGGCGCGGACGCGCTGATAACCGCCCTGCGGCTTGTTGAGGCAGGGGAAATCAAAGCTGAAAAGCAGACCGGCGATTCCTCTTATGCGCATATGATAGATAAAACGCTGTGCCCCATAGACTGGAGCAGACCGGCGTATGAGGTCCACAATCAAATAAGAGGCTTGCAGACCTGGCCGTGCGCGGAAACGCTTATCGGCGGCAAAAGAGTGCGAATCCACGCGTCTCTGTTGTGCGGCGGCAGCGCGGCGCAGCCGGGCGAGGTTGTAAGCGCAAGCGGAGAGCTTGTTGTATCGTGCGGTGACGGGCATTGTGTTTCAATCACAAAGCTACAGCCCGACGGTAAAAAAATCATGGATATTCAATCCTACCTTGCCGGCAATACTATAAAAGAGGGTTTTATTCTCGGCGTTTAATTTTTTAAATCTGATTGTTTATCCGAAAGGAAAGATTTTTATGGATTTTTATCTTTACTATTTATCAGGTATAATCATGATACCCGTATTGATTTTTGCTTTTATCTGCCAAATCGGAGTGAACGCAAATTATAAAAAATTCAGTAAAATTCGCAACGCGCGCAATATGACCGGCGCACAGGCGGCGTATGAGCTCCTTCAGATGAACGGGATAGCTGATGTGAAGATCAAATGTATTTCCGGTAACCTAACCGATCATTACAATCCCAAAACCAAGGAGATCTGCCTTTCCGAAGGCGTGTTCAAATCAAACAGCATTGCGGCTGTGGGCATCGCCTGTCACGAAGCCGGCCATGCCTGCCAGCATGCAAAGGGGTATTTGCCGCTGAAAATCAGAAATACAGTTATTCCCATAACAAAATTCGGCTCTTCCTTGGGCATTCCGCTTGCTTTTATCGGGCTTCTGCTCAACTGGCAGCCGCTTATATCTATCGGAATCATCCTCTATGCGGCTGTCGCGTTTTTCCAGTTTGTAACACTGCCTGTGGAGTTCAACGCGTCAAAAAGAGCGCTGCAAACAATCAAAGCCAACGGCTTCCTTGTAGGCGCAGAGTATACAGGCGCCAAAAAGGTGCTTACGGCAGCTGCTTTGACCTATGTTGCTGCGCTTGCCTCAGCGCTTGCAACGCTGCTTAGGCTCTTCCTTGTATCGGGTAGAAGAAGATGAGCGCGCCCAGGCAGGCGGCGTTTGAAACGCTGTATAAGATTTGTTATGACAGCGCGTATTCCAACATTGCCGTTGACAACGCGCTTTCACGCATGGACAGCGGCAGGGCATTTGCGGCTCGCCTTGTTTACGGGGTGCTTGAAAGGCAGCTTACGCTTGATTATATTATAGATAAATTTTGCACCAAGCCTAAGCCGAAGCTGCGCGTAATACTCAGAATGGGCGTATATCAGCTTTATTTTATGGATAAAGTGACCGCCGCGGCGGCTGTTGACGAAAGCGTCAAGCTGGCAAAAGAAAACGGTATGCAATACTATTCTTCATTCGTCAATGCCGTTTTGCATAAAGCAGCTTCAAACAGAATAAATATAGACGGGCTTGATGATTTGAGCGTAAGATATTCCGTTCCGCAAAGCCTTATCGATATGTGGATCAAGGCGTACGGCAGGGCTTCCGTGCTGAAATTTCTTCCCGCGCTCAACAGCGCCCCGCCTATATTTGCCGTTCCGAATTTGCGTAAAATCAACGCCAGAACGCTTTGCGCCGTGCTTACGCATGAAGGCGTTATATGCAGTGAATACAAAGGTCTTGTAAAAATCAATTCAACACCCGATATTTC
>CAYOPQ010000049.1:7182-13102 GCA_964405895.1 uncultured Bacteroides sp.
GCGGACAAGGTGATCTGCGATGTTCCGTGCAGCGGATACGGCATTGCGCGCCGCAAGCCGGAGGTTCGCTATAAGGAATTAGATACGGTTAAGGATTTGCCGGCAGTACAGCTGAAAATCTTATCCGCCTCTGCAAATTATGTCAAAAAAGGCGGCAGGCTTCTGTATTCAACCTGTACGCTTAATGAGCGTGAAAACGAAGATGTTGTTGAAAAATTTATTAGTTATAACAAGGATTTTTCTGTGATGCAGATGAAAACCTTTTTCCCCGGGGAAAATGACGGAGACGGATTTTTTTACTGCGTGTTTGAAAGGGAATAAATGAAAACAGATATTAAGTCATTAAGCTATGATGAGATTGTTAAGCTTATTAAAGAACTTGAGCTTCCGCAGTACAGGGCAGAGCAGGTATTTTCCTGGCTTCACAAATTCGGCGTAACGGATTTTGCCCAAATGACCAATCTGCCTAAATCCATTCGTACCGCCCTCGATGAGCGCTTTTATATTTCCTGCTGTGCCATAGAGGAAAAATATACTTCCGGTATAGACTCTACGGTCAAATATCTTTTCAGATTAAACGACGGTGAATACATAGAATCCGTGATCATGAAATACAAATACGGCTACACGATCTGTGTTTCCAGCCAGGTCGGCTGTAAAATGGGCTGCAAATTTTGCGCGTCCACGATTGCGGGATTTAAGCGAAATCTTACCGCAGGGGAGATCGAAAGCCAGCTCCATGCCGCGCAGGATGATTTAAATATACGGATATCGCATGTTGTTCTTATGGGTATCGGGGAACCGCTTGATAATTTTGAAAATGTCATCCGGTTTATAGAAAATATCAATAATGAAAAAGGGCTAAACATATCTGCCCGCAATATTACGCTATCCACATGCGGTATCGTTGAGCGTATCAGAGCGCTTATGGAATTGAATTTGCAGATAACCTTGACCGTATCTCTGCATGCGCCGAACGATACGCTCAGAAGCCGAATTATGCCCGTAAATGATAAATACGGCGTTGATGCGCTGATCGGTATATGCAGGGAATACGCGTCCAAAACCTCACGCCGTGTTTCTTTTGAATATACATTGATCAAAGATGTGAATGACAGTATAGAATCTGCTGAGGAGCTGTCCAAACTAATCAAGGGCATGCTTTGCCATGTCAATCTTATTCCCGTCAATACTGTTGATGAGCGCAATACTATCAGAAGCACAAATGAATCTGTGAATAATTTTTTACATATATTGCAAAAAAACGGCATTAATGCTACAATAAGAAGGACTTTGGGGAGCGATATCAACGCCTCCTGCGGTCAATTGAGAAGAAAGAGATCTGAGGTGACTCAATGAAAATAGTCGCTAAAACGGATAAAGGCAAGATTCGTTCTTCAAATCAGGATGCCTATGCGGTTGGTGAATTCCCGGATGAAGTGGCTTGGGCAATCGTTTGTGACGGTATGGGCGGCGCTGCCGGCGGGAATATCGCTTCGGCGCTGGCGGTCAAGGTGATCAGCGATAAGATAAACGCCGCTTACCGCAGTGAAATGAAACCGTCTTCCGTTCGGAATATGCTTGATTCGGCGCTTGTCGCCGCTAATATGGAGGTTTATGATTTGGCAGATGCAAATCCGGATCTCCGGGGTATGGGCACTACGGTAGTGTGCGCCATTGTTAAGGATTCCTGCGCTTATATTGCGCATGCGGGAGACAGCAGGGCATATGTCTTTAAAAGCAGCAGCGGAGAACTTGATCAGGTCACAACCGACCACAGCCTTGTCCAGAACCTTGTTGACAGCGGCAAGATCACCAAGGAAGAGGCGGAGCATCACCCCAATAAAAACATTATAACCAGAGCCATCGGCGTGGATAAAAGCATTAAGATAGATTTTGACGAGGTGGATCTTGAAGAGGACGAGGTTTTGATACTTTGCACCGATGGTCTTTCAAATTATGTTTCTGATGACGAAATGATTAGCGAGGTCAGCGACGGGCGCTACTATGCGTTTGCGGACAGACTTGTGAAAAAAGCGAATAACAACGGCGGCGGAGATAACATCACTGTTGTTGCCATAGCAAAATAAGATTGGAATTTGCCTGAAAGGCTGTGATTGTTTTAATGGAAAACTATGTTGGTAAAAGACTTGACGGACGCTATGAGGTTCAGGAAATAATCGGCGTTGGCGGTATGTCGGTAGTTTATAAAGCATATGATAATGTAGATGACCGAATTGTTGCGGTAAAAATCCTTAAGGACGAATTTTCAAATGACGCGGATTTTGTGCGCAGATTTAAAAATGAGTCTAAGGCTATAGCTGTTCTTTCTCATCCCAATATCGTAAAGGTATATGATGTCAGCTTCGGTGAAAAGGTTCAGTATATCGTTATGGAATATGTTGACGGTATTACGCTGAAAGAATATATACAAAAGCAGCATATCATTACCTGGAACGACGCGGTGTTTTTTACAACCCAAATACTCAAGGCGCTTCAGCATGCCCACGATAAAGGGATTGTTCACAGGGATATTAAGCCGCAGAATATTATTCTGCTGCCGAACGGGAATATCAAAGTAACGGATTTCGGCATCGCCCGTTTTTCCCGCACCGAAACAAGAACGCTCACGGAACACGCAATAGGCTCCGTCCACTATATCTCCCCGGAACAGGCAAAGGGCGAGCTTACGGACGAGCGCGCGGATATATATTCGGTTGGCGTTGTCCTTTATGAAATGCTGGCGGGCAAGGTTCCGTTTGACGCCGACAGCGCTGTTTCCGTTGCGCTTATGCAGCTTCAGAAAGAGCCTAAAAAGCTTACGGAAATCAATCCTAATATACCTTTGGGTATCGAGCAGATTTGCTTCCACGCCATGCAGAAGAATCCGAGCGACAGGTATCAGACGGCTTCCGAAATGCTCCTTGATATTGAAGAGGTAATCAGAAATCCGCAGGCAACCTTTGATTATACTTATTTTATTGACAAAGAGCCAACAAAATATGTTTTTAAAGAGGATAGCTTGCAAAAAGCGTCTGAAGATGAGGATGACGAGGACGACGACGCGGATGCGGATGAAGATCCGAATCATAAAAAGAAAATCATAACGGCTATTGTTGTCGGCGTTGTGCTTTTGATTATAGCGGTAGTCACTATTGTTGTGCTTATGACGCAGGGCGTCAATACATCCTCATATAAGCTGGAATCTTTTGTTGGCATGTCATACGATGAGCTTGCTTCAAGTGATGAATATGATTATACTTTTGTTGCCGAATATGAGCAAACGGACGAATATACTGCCGGCACAATCATTTCCCAGTCGCCGGAGGCTGGCTCAACGGTTATTTCCGGCTCAACGGTAACGCTTTATGTTGCCGCAAGCAATGATGATATTGAAGTGCCTAACCTCTATGAATATGCTTTGTCCGCCGCGGAGCGTGCTTTAACCGCGAGCGAGCTTACAAATTATACCGTCAGCGAGGTTTCAAGCGAAACCGTTGACGAAGGATATGTTATTTACACTGAGCCGAAAGCCGGCACACTTGTATCGGCTGACACGGAGATTGTCATATATGTATCTTCAGGGCCTACGACAACGCAGGTGTCCTCTTACACTGTGCCCGATGTCGTCGGCTTAAGTCAGACTGACGCACAGGAGTTCCTTGAAAAAACAGGCTTCACCAATGTTACGGTTGTAACGGAGGACAGCGCGATAAGGCGCGGCGTTGTTTTAAGCCAGTCCCCGAGCTCCGGCTCTACTGCAAAGGAAACGGATCAAATCACCATCACCGTTTCCACAGGAACTGCGCCGACGACCACGCCTGCCCAGTATACGGTTACACTGAATATAACGCTTCCGGAGGAACTGGATGCGAACGGCGAGTATCCCACAGATACCCTTGTTGTTACGGTGAACGGAACGGAATATTCAACTCAGTCCGTAACCTTAAACGGTTCTACGGTTCAGGTCGTTATTCCGGCGGATTCCGGAACAACCGTTCAGATCCTTGTTGAACTGACGGAAATCAGCGCAACGCATTCCCTTTCATTCAATATGAATGAAAATAAAGAAACAAGTTTTAATTTAACATAGAGCAGGCAGTATGATCACAGGAACAATTATTAAAGGTATCGGCGGTTTCTATTATGTGGAGACCGCTGATGCTGTATATGAATGTAAAGCACGCGGAAATTTCAGAAACAAAAATATAACGCCGCTGGTTGGCGATAACGCGGTTATTTCCGTCAACGAAAATTCCGAGAACCGCATAGAGGATATTTTACCGCGAAAAAACAGCCTGATAAGGCCGCCGCTGGCTAATATTGATCAGCTTTTTGCCGTATCGTCACTTGTTGACCCGGATATTAATATTTTTAATTTGGATAAAATACTTGCCGTTGCCGAATACAAAGGCATTGAGCCGGTGATTGTTTTAACGAAGATAGACTTGTGCGGCGATTACGCTGAATATATTGAAATTTATGAAAAAGCGGGCTTCAAGGTTGTTGCATGCAATAATTTGAGCGGCGAAGGCGCCGATAAAATTTTGCCGCTTCTGGAAGGCAAAGTGAATGCCTTTTCGGGGAACACAGGCGTAGGCAAATCCTCTTTGCTCAACGCGCTCAACAGTAAGCTGAATCTTAAAACCGGTGAAACCAGCAAAAAGCTCGGCCGCGGAAAGCATACAACTCGCCACTGCGAGCTGTTTAAAGTCGGCGGCGGATATGTTGCCGATACGCCGGGCTTTTCTTCCTATGATTTTTTAAACGGAGAAATCATACTGAAAGAGGACCTTTTTGACTGCTTCAGGGAATTTAAACCTTATTTTGCAAAATGCAAGTTTTCTACCTGCGCGCATATAAATGAAAAGGGGTGCGCTGTTTGCGCTGCCGTTGAAAACGGTGAGATTGCAAAAAGCCGCCATGAAAGCTATGTAAAAATGTATAATGACGCCAAAAATATCAGGAAGTGGGATATCAATAAATGAAGTGCACAATCATTTCCGGCGCGCCTGCCCAAAATATTGATTTTTTAACAAGCACGGTTGATCCGCACTCCTATATCATTGCCGCAGACGCGGGTTACTTTTACTGTGAAGCAGCCGGATTTACCCCTGATCTTATAATCGGGGATTTTGACTCCTCCGATAAGCCGTCCTGCCATGCGGAAATATTGCAGCTGCCGCATGTGAAAAACGATACCGATACTTTTTATTGTATTAAAGAAGCTGTAAAGCGGGGCGCCGATGAGGTTGAGATATTCTGCGCGCTCGGCGGCAGAGCAGACCATTCGCTTTCAAATATTTTTAATCTTGCGTATCTGTTAAAAAGAAAAGTTAAGGCAAGTATTATAAGCGAAAAATGCGTTCTCACGCTTTATAGCGGCAGTTTTATAATACATAAGGGTAAATATGATTATTTTTCCCTGTTTGCTCTCGGAGGCGAAGTGACGGGGCTTACAATTCAAGGCGCGGCATACGAGCTTAAAAATTTTACCCTTGATTCTTTTTCTTCATTATGTCAAAGCAACGAATTTAAAAGCGACACTGTAAAAATCCATTTTGACAGCGGGTACATTCTTTTGGTTTTGAGTAACGATTAGGCGTTTTATTCATAGAATGTAACAGCTGCAGCTTTTAGGAGTGTTGTTACCATGAAAAAAATGTGCCGAAGAGATTTTTTGTGGATTGCCTTTGGATTGGGATGCGTGCTTGCGATATGCCTGCCTGTGGAATGGCTTGTCCGTATTTTGGCCGTTGCGGTGATAATACTCGGTTTAATCTGCTGTACTAAGTGATTGGAGTGTGCGTTTTATGAAAGTTATTGTTGTTTCACCGTCAAAATTTACTGCCAGACTGATAAAATTGATTTTGAAAATCAATAAATAGCTATACTTATGCTCCCGGCTAACAAGCCGGGA
>CAYOPQ010000050.1:0-13039 GCA_964405895.1 uncultured Bacteroides sp.
CGGAAATATCCCAATAAAACTATATATAATCTGATTTTGCAAACGGGCTGTGCTTTCACAGCCCTTTTTTATTATAATATATTGGATAAATTGATCCTTGAATGCTCATACACCTGCAAGATCTCGCTTTTAGCCTCTATAAGCGCCTCGTTCGTGTCCTCCTCGTTCAGATCGTTCAGGTCGCCGAGCGTGCCTATGGATATTTCCGCGCTGTGCAGAATGGCATGGTCCGTGGTGTATGTCGCTTTTCGGTCAAAATCCTCCCACAGCGCTTCTATCTCGGCGCATTGCGCTTTTTTTGCGTCAAGGTCATCCTCGTCTATGGCAATATCTATTTTCTCTATTATTTCCCTGCATTCGCTGAAAACAACAAACTGTTCATACGCGCACAGCGAAAGCGCGATGAATATGAATGCAGCCGAAAACCAAAGCCGTTTCATCTATTTACCCCTCTTTTCAATTAAATTTATCCGCCCGCAGTCGTCTATTGTCAGCAGCAAAATGTCCTCCATTTTCTTGCCGCTGTCCGCAACAAGCAAATCGATCTCGCTTTTCTTTATCTTTGACTGCCCAAAGTATTCATATATCGGCTTGCCGTCTATAACAATCGCAGTGGCGGTGGAGTTTTCGGCAACCTGCATCTTCAGCTGCTTCGGCGTTACGGGGCTGCTTTCAGCCTTCAGCAAAACGGAAATCGTTCCGTTCGTTTCAACAACGGCGTCCTGAACCTCCGATATGTCAAAGCAGCCGTTTTCGCGCAGCGCGTCCATCAGGTCGTCCACGGTTATCCTCAGCCGTTTCAGCTGCTTTTCGTCAAGCTTGCCGTTTCGGATAACAAATATCGGCTTGCCCTGAATGATATTTCTGAAGCCCATGCTTTTCATGGATATAGCGGATACGATTATCTCCAAAGCTACGAAGATAAGAATGGGTATCATCATATTCGCAAGCGGCATGGAATTGTCCTGTAAGGGAATTATGGCAACCTGGGAAACGAGGATTGTTATAACCAGCTCGTGCGGCGTCAGTTCTCCTATCTGCCTTTTTCCCATGATTCTCAGCGCTATGATTACCGCAAAATAAATAATTATGGCTCTTATAAATACTACGCTCATTTTTATCACCCGGATTATTTTTTGCATAAGTTTCGCAAATATAGAAAAAATACATATAGAAATTTTTTGGTGATCGTGAGAAAAATTACAATATCAAGTTCGTATTGTTTCAAAAATTGCCTTTGGGGTAATTTTGAGCCGGCTGTAACCGCCGTTAACGCCTTATCCGTCCGCAATCGGGCATAAAGGTACGGCTTACAGCCTGAGAGGTGACCGTAATGGAAAAAATATTTATTTCGTCGGCAGACAATAAAAACCGTTTGGAAAGCGATTATAAGGACTGCTCCGATTTCCTTTTGCGGGAAATTGAGGTTTGCTCAACAAAATGTATCGTGTGCGCGCTGGACGGCATGATAAATTCTCTTATGCTTTCCCAAATGATCATGGAGCCGATTTTGAATCATGATTTCTCGGGCAAGGCGCCTGCGGATTTTCTTGAGGAGATAAAGCTCAGCGTTGTGAATACGCTTGAGATGAGCGAGTGTGAGTATTTTGACGATATCTATTTTTATCTTTCCTCAGGCTTTGCCGCGCTGTTTATAAACGGCGCTTCCAAAGCGCTTGTTATGGGCATACAGGGCTTTGAAAAAAGAAATACGGACGAACCCTCAAATGAATCAAATATCAAAGGCGCAAAGGAATGCTTTACAGAAACGCTGAATGACAATAAGGCGCTGCTTCACCGCAGGATAAAATCTCCGAAGCTGAAAACAAAGCAGTTTAATATAGGAAATGAAATCAAAACCCCCGTTGCGGTCTGCTATATCGAGGGCGCTGCGGATATGCGCCTTGTGGCGGATGTTGAAAGCAGGATACTTGCCGCCCCTGTGGACGACCTGTGCGATTACGGCGAGCTTGCAGCGTTTTTAGACAGCAATATAAGGTCTTATTTCACTGCCGTGGGCAATACGGAGCGCCCCGATACGCTTTGCTCCAAGCTTAACGAGGGGCGCGTGGCGGTGCTTGTGGACGGCTCGCCGTATGCCGTTTATGTGCCGTATTTGTTTACGGATTCTTTCTCCACCGTGGACGATTATAATAACCGCCCGTTCTATGCAACCTTCAACAGGCTGCTCAAGTATTTCTCTTTTGTCACCTCTGTTTTGCTTCCGGGCTTTTATGTTGCCGTGGGCACATACCATCAGGAGCTTTTGCCCGCGTCGCTTATTTATACTGTGGCGGCGGCTGAGGCTTATACACCGTTTTCGTTAATGCAGGAGGCGGTCATGGTTCTTATACTGTACGAGATCATGCGCGAGGCGGGGCTGCGCCTGCCCAAAGCCATAGGCCACGCCGTTTCTATTATAGGGGCGCTCGTTATAGGGGACGCCGTTGTAAACGCAGGGCTTGTGGGCGCGCCGATGCTTGTTGTTGTGGCGGTTACGGCTATTGCGTCATATGTGATTTATCCCTTATACGAAAGCATTTCGGTGCTTAGGATCGTGTTTATACTTTTAGGCGGTTTTACGGGGATATACGGAGTTGTATTGGGCTTGTGCGCGCTGTGCGTAAATATAACCTCGCTGAACCCCTACGGCGTGCCGTACTCATCACCTATATCTCCGTTCAGTAAAAAAAGCGCCGCCGATACGCTTTACCGCGCCGATTGGAAAAAGCTTATAAGGCGCAATATAAAAGTGCAGAATTTAAGGGGTGCCGATATAGACGATGCTTAAATATAAAAGAGATAAAACGGCGCCGCTCAATCTTTTCTTTATGCTTTTTGTAAGCAGGTGCGCGATTACGCTCACATACAGCAGCTCTGCGCTTGAAAGCAGGTATTCCTTTGACCTGGTATACAGCACGCTTGCGGCTCTTGCCGTTACGGCTGTTGTCGCCCTGCCGGCAGTTCTGTGTGTGTCAAAGGGCAAAAGTATACTGGATAACAAGCTGCTGAGCGTGTTTTACGGTATGTATTTTATTTTTTCGGGCGCGGTCAATGTTGCCAAATTCGCCGTGTTCGCGTCGGCGGAGCTGAGCCAGAGCGCAAAGATAGGGGTGCTTGCAGGCTTGATGGTGCTTGCCTGCGCTTATGCCGCGTCGCTCGGGATAGAAGCAATATCGCGCTTCGGCTCCATGGTGTTTGTGCTTACGCTGATCAGCATAGCCGCGCTCATCGCCCTGGGGTCGGGAGAATTTTCATATCTCAACCTTTTTCCGATCACGCAAAACGATTCCGGCAGCATAGCCCGTAATATGCTGTTTTCCGTATGCAGCACAAATGAGATCGTTTTATATATTGCCTTAGCGCCTAAGATAAACGGAAAAACCGTAAAGCCTTTTTATTTTTCCCAGCTTGCCGCTTATTTTGCCGCAGCGCTGCTTATCGCCTTTGCGGTAGGCGTTTTGGGGGATACCGCATCCATGAGCGCTTATCCGCTTTTTGAAGTTGCGCAGCTGTCAAAATTCGGGTCGGGCGAAAGACTGGAGGTCATTTATACTTCTTTTTGGATATTTGCCGTATTCTTGAAGATAAGCTTGTTTATTTACTGTGCCGGCAGAGCTTTCAAATGCAAAAAGAATGTTTTAAAAATATCCCTGTGCGCCGCCGGCGTTCTTGGCGTCAGCTTTGTTTTTCTTTATACAAGCGTTTTTGACAGTGTGCAGAAGCTTGTTCTCTATTCGGCGTTTGCCGTGTTCGCCTTTTTGATCCCGCTTTTGTATCTCATTTTCGGCAAAAGGAGGAAAAGCAGTGAAAATAACGCGTATCATTAAAATTTCCGTCTGTATATTCCTCACGGGCGCTCTGCTCTCCGGCTGTACGGGGAATGAGAATCTGAAGGATTTGAGCGTTATAGAGGGCATGGGAATAGATGTGGGCGATGATAATGTTACCGTAACCGTGCAGACGCTTGATTTGTCCAAAGAGGGGAACGGCGCCGAAGCGCTGTCCGGCAATATAACCATGAATGAGCAGGGGAGCGGGGCGAATATTTCGGACGCGGTTCAAACCGCGGGGCAAAGCATGTCCAAAAAGCTGTTTTTCGGTCAAAACAGACTGCTGGTGCTCGGCTGGGATTACGCCGTCGGCAGGCTCCAGGACTGCTTTGACTACCTGATTCGCAATTCCGATTCGCGCCCCGATGTCGCCGTCTGCATTTCCGCCTCAACGGCAAGCGACGCGCTTTCGAGCAGCGTGGGGAGCGCGCTTGTTCCCGCTCAGGCGCTTACGGAGCTGCTTTATAACGGGGAGGAGAACGGTTATGCTGTGTATGTCACCGTAAATGATATGCTGAATCTCTATAAGGACAAAACATCGGATATCTATTTGCCGGTCGTGTCGGCAGATGAGGACAGCGCGGTCGTATCCGGCATTGCCATTTTCAGCTCAACCGAGCTTGCCGCCGTTTTGCCGCAGGCGCAGATTCTCGCGTTCCTGCTGCTGAACGACGAGGCGGAGCAGTGCTATTTCGCGTTTGAAAGCGATGCATACGGCAGTACGGAGATACAGCTTTCCGATATATCCACGAAGGCAAGGACTGAATATACAGACCAAACGGTAGTATACAGCGTTGAAATAAGCGCTACCTTGTCTGTAGAGGAGCTGGAGAGCGGCGCACTTGACAGCCTGACGCAGCAGGATCTTCAAAGCGTTGCCCAACAGGCGCAGGAAGAACTTGAAAGCCGGTGCCGCAGCGTTTTTAACGCCTGCGTCCGAAATAAAAGCGACTGCCTGCGCATCGGCGAGCGCCTTGCCGCGGACTGCCCTGACGCGTACAGCTCTTTGAGCGACGACTGGGCGGAGCAGCTTGAAAATATCAGCTTTGAAATCAATTGCACCTTCAATCTGAAAAAAGTAAATGAAAACGCGAGCGGATATTAAAACAGTGTTTTTTATCCGTGTCAGCCGCTGTTGCTGAACAGTGTTGCAAGCTCGCTTGTGTCGTTCTCCTGCCCGGTATTTATGCACGCCGCGGCGGGAATGGCAAGCGAAAGCACAAACAGAACTATAAAAATAATTGCCGCCTTCTTCATTGTTATCCCTCCTTGACTTTATATCTTACTATATTGTATAATAATCTATAGGTTTTTATGACATGCCAAGGTTTAAGGGAGTGATAAAATGTCATCAAAATATATCTCGCCTATTTCCATGGAGGCGATCTCTACACTTTGCGGCGAACTGAAAAAGAACAATTCCATAAGACCGTCCGATTTTGAAAGGTACCATGTTAAAAGGGGTCTGAGAAATGAGGACGGCACCGGCGTTATGGCGGGCCTTACACGGATCTGCTCGGTAGAAGGCTATTATATTCTTGACGGCGAAAAGGTTGCAAAAGAGGGCAAGCTTTCTTACCGCGGATATGATATAGAAGATATCGTTAAAAGCTGCACCTCGGAAAACAGATTCGGATTTGAAGAGGTCGTATGGCTCCTGCTTTTCGGCAAGCTTCCGACCCAGTCGCAGCTCAATTCCCTTTATGAGGTTATAGACGCGTGCCGTTTCCTGCCGGATGATTTTATTGAGGATATGATGATAAAAAATCCCTCAAAGGATATAATGAACAAGCTTGCACGCTGTATCCTGTGCCTTTATTCATACGACGAAAATCCGGATGATACCTCGGTTCAGAATGTGCTGCGCCAAAGCCTTCAGCTGATCGCGCAGTTCCCAAGCATTTTAACCGTTGCCTATCAGGTGAAACGGCGTGCTTTTCACGGCGAAACCATGTTCCTGCACCCCATAAAACGGGGGCTGTCAACAGCGCAGTACATACTCCGCCAAACAAGAGCGGATAAAAATTATACCGATGAAGAGGCTAAGCTGCTTGACATCATGCTCATGCTCCACGCCGACCACGGTGGCGGCAACAACTCAACCTTTGCCACAAGGGTATTGACCTCAAGCGGCACCGATACTTATTCGGCAATCGCGGCGGGCATCGGCTCGCTGAAAGGGCCGAAGCACGGCGGTGCGAATGTCAAAACAACAAAAATGATGTATGACATCATGGCAAATGTGCCCGATTCAACAGATGAATCGCAGGTAAAGGATTATCTTGTTAAGGTGCTCAATAAGGAAGCGGGGGACGGGCTCGGCTTAATTTACGGCATGGGCCACGCCGTATATACGGTTTCTGACCCGCGCGCCGTTATTTTGAAAAACAGCGCAAGGGAGCTCGCTTATAAAGCGGGCTTTGAAAAGGAATTCAAAACGCTTGAAAATGTTGAAAAGGTAACGCCGGAACTGCTGCACGAATATAAAAAGGACGATAAAGAAATCTGCGCAAATGTTGATTTGTATTCCGGGCTCTGCTATAAGGTGCTCGGTATACCGGAGGATTTGTTTACCCCGCTGTTCGCCGGGGCAAGAATCGTCGGCTGGTGCGCCCACAGGCTTGAAGAGCTCACTTCCAGCAACCGCATCATACGCCCCGCATACAAGAGTGTCTCACAGAGAAAAGAGTACACTCCGTTGGATAAAAGACAGTGAAAGACTTATATTCAAAGGGGCATTCCGCAGCGGCTCTCGCTGTTATTGCCGTGTTTGCCGGCGCACTTGTAAGAAGTATGCTCCTCACATCATCGTTGCCGGCTTCGCAAAGCAGTAATTCGTTATTGTGTTTTTATATTTGTTGTGCTGTAGGAATCTTCCTTTTTGCGGTTTCTACACTCATGCTGTTCCACGGCAGAAAAAAAGGTTCTGCCCCAACACCGGAAAGCGGTATGTTTTTTCCGTTCCTTTTGGGCGCCGCCGGCGTGTTCTGTGATTTTATCTATCAGTGCGTCAGCTGTTATGATTATGTGTCAAACACCGCTTATCCGATGGCGAACCGCATTGCTTCTATTGCAGCCTGCGCCTTATTTGCGCTTTTGAGCTGCGTGTATTTCATTATTATGAGCCTTTGCGCTCGCTCCAGCAGCATTGATCTCGGCAGGCTCGCGCCGCTTTGCGCCACGCCGTTTCTGTGGTCGCTCTGCCATGTCTTTATCGGCCTTACAGAGTATGAAAGCACTTATGATGATACGGAAAGCATTATAAAATATATAATGCTGATCTTCGGGCTTATGTTTTTCTTCTTGCTTGCGGCGCAAACGGGCAAAAAAGCCAGGTCAAAAAGAGGATTGGCGTTTTTCGGCTTTGCGTATTCGTCCGCGTGCTTTGTGGCGGCAGTGCCGCGCGCAATCGCTTATTTTTACGGCGCAGAGCTTCCGCAGGCAGGTTATTTTTCGCTGTCCTTTCTCTTGGTTGGCATTTTTGCCTTTGCGGCTGCGATTGAAATATCTCTTAAAAGGAAGGTTTGATTTTGTTCCTTGAAAATCTGAAAACAATTGCTGTTCAGGTGCTTATACTGTATATTATCGCGGGTATCGGATTTGTTGCGGATAAAAGCGGCATTTTTACGCGGGACGACGCAAAACGCGTTATCAATCTCCTGTTCAATATCATCCTGCCCATTGCGGTCATACACAGCTTTGCGAATATAGAATATTCCGAGGAGCATGTCCGCGGTCTTTTTGTTGCGTTCATCTGCGCCGTGGCTACCCATCTTTTCGGAATCGGCATATCCGCCCTGACCTTCAGGAAAAGAAAAAGCCTGCTTGAAAAGGGGCTTTTTCACTATGGAACGGTTTTTTCAAACGCCGCGTTTCTCGCCCTCCCTCTTGCCCAAAGCGTAATAGGTGATGAGGGCGTGTTTTATTGCTCCGTCTATATCGGCGTGTTCAATATCTTTGCCTTTACTTACGGTATCTTTGAGATCAGCGGCAAAAAGGCGAAAATCAATATTAAAAAGATTTTTCTGAATCCCGGTTCCATATCGGTCATTATCGGCGTGCCGCTGTTTTTACTCAGGGTAGAGCTGCCGTATATCATTGATTATCCCATGGAGCTTGCGGGCGGCATAAATTCGCCGCTTGCCATGATCATTTTCGGAACCTTCCTTGCTAACGCCAATTTTAAGAACCTGTTTATTAAAAAAGAGCTGTATTTCGTGTCTTTTTTAAGGCTTGTTTTTATACCGGTCGTTATGACCCTTATTTTCAGACTCTGCGGCGTTACGGGCGATTTGCTTACGGCAATGGCGATATCCGCCTCCGCGCCAACAGCTACAAATACCGCAATGTATGCCGCGAAGTACGATAATGACGCTGGGCTCGGCTCAGAAATCGCCGCGCAGTCAAGCGTATTGTCTGTTATAACCATGCCGGTTATCGTTGCCGTTTCCTCTGTCCTATAAAAATATTACTTTTAGGATAATAAATTTATTCGTTTTGTAAATTTTGTTTTAATTTAATTTTAATCCGCATTTTTCGCGCTTGTTTTGTGTTATAATCTGCAAGAGAGCGTTTACCTTAAAATTTCATTTGCACCGGGTATGCCCGCGCGCGGTGCTTTGCTGAAAGCGGGCGGAAAGGTACGGCGGTGTGAAAGGCACGCTGTCGGTACCGTATTGCCCTCAAAATTCGCCTTATGTCTGATTTTGAGCCGGCAGTAACCACCGTCGGCGCCTTGCCGGCAGGCAAGAGGCGTCAACAATTTTAAATTTGAAAGGCTATGGTGATGAATTATGAAACTGATTTTCGCTATTGTTTCAAATAAGGATGTAGAAAATGTGTTTGAAAATTTAACAAAAGCCGGTCTGCGCGGAACAAAGATTTCAACAATGGGTCAGTTCCTTGAGGGCGGTCATACAAGCCTTTTTATAGGCGTTGAAGACAGCAGAGTGGACGAGGCTTTTGAGGTTCTTAAAAGCTCGGTAACAAAGCGTGTAGTCAAACAGCACGGGGTCCAGAGCACACTTACGGGAACGCTCTTGAAGCAGCCCGTGGATGTGGAGGAATACGGCGGAGTCGCTTTTGTTATAGATGTTGATGAATTCAGAAAGTTTTAAATATGAATTTTACATATTTTAAGGGCAATCAAAATGTAAAGCGCCGGATCTCGGCTCTTTTTGAATCGTCAAGACTGCCCCACGCGATTTTGATTGAGGGGGAGAACGGGCTCGGCAAAAAAACGCTTGCGCGCGAGCTTGCCTGCGCGCTCGTCTGCCGCTCAAAAGCGGAAAAACCGTGCCGCGCATGCAGTCAGTGCGTAAAGGCGCAAAAGGGCGTCCACCCGGATATTTACGAATACTGCGCCCCCGGCGGCGCAAATTCTTTTCATATCAGCACCGTGCGGGAGGTCATCAACGATTGCTCCGTTATCCCGAATGAGGCGGATTATAAGGTCTATATCCTTGCGAATGCCCATTGCATGAATAACGCCGCTCAAAACGCCCTGCTTAAGATATTAGAGGAGCCGCCTGCCTACGCCGTGTTTATACTCACCGCCCAAAGCAGAGCCGCTATGCTGGAAACCATACTTTCCCGTGTGGTTTCCGTCAGCATTCAGGGCGTTTCGCCGGAGGAGGGGGCGCAGCTCATCGTTTCCCAAAGCGATGATATTTCGTTTGACGAGGCGCGCAGCGCCGTGCTCACTTTCGGTGGGAACACGGGCAAGGCACTTGAAAGTCTCTCCGGCGGCGGCTTTAAAGAGCTGCTTGCTGTTGCGGACGGCGTCTGCAACGGCATCGTCTGCGCAAGCGAGTACGAGCTTTTAAAGACGCTCAGCCCCCTTGTTTCAAGCCGGCAGGATACCATATCCCTTTTAAATATGCTTAAAACTGTTTTTAGGGACGCTGTTGCGCACGGCGAGGTGCTTTCCGGCAGGGAAGAGAGCGTAAAGCTGCTGCGCCGCAGCCTGACAAGGAAAAAATTGCTTAATCTTTTTGAAGCAAGCGAAGCGCTGTATGATATGGCGCTAAAAAATGCCAATCAGCAGCTGCTTGTTACAAAAATCTGCTTCACCCTCAGACAGGCGGCAGGCAGATAGGAGGAATATTTGATTCATGACAGAAATAGTTTCGGTTCGTTTTAAGGATTCCGGCAAGACCTATTATTTCTCGCCGGGCAAATATAAAATAAATCCCGGCGATTATGTTGTGGTTGAAACCGCCAGAGGCATCGAATGTGCAAAGGCGGTCAGCGCCAATAAATCCGTGGAAGAGGATGCCATTGTTTCGCCGCTCAAAGCCGTTTTGCGCGTTGCGACAAAGCAGGATATGGAAACGCTTGAAGGCAACCGGGAAAAGGAAAAGGAAGCCTATGAAATATGCGCGCGCAAAATAAAGGAGCACGGGCTTGATATGAGCCTTTCCGAGGTTGAGTATTCCTTTGACCGTTCCAAAATCACCTTTTATTTCACTGCGGACGGCAGAGTCGATTTCAGAGAGCTTGTAAAAGACCTTGCCTCTGTTTTCCATACAAGGATAGAATTAAGGCAGATCGGCGTGCGTGACGAGGCAAAAATGATAGGCGGCCTCGGCATATGCGGCAGACCGTTTTGCTGCTCCACTTTTTTAAAGGATTTTCACTCCGTGTCCATCAAAATGGCAAAATCACAGGGGATAAGCCTTTCCCCCGGAAAGATAAGCGGAAGCTGCGGCAGGCTTATGTGCTGCCTGCAATATGAGCAGAATTCGTATGACTACCTTGAAAAAATCACGCCGCGCCGCGGCAGCGTCGTGGATTGCAGAGAGGGCAGGGGAACGGTTGTGGACAGCTCTCTGATAACCGGTAAGCTCAAGGTCATGCTGGACAGCTCTGTTGAAGGCGCGGCTCCGGTAATCGTAAATAGGGAGGAGTGCGTGGTGGTTTCCCAGCCGGGCGCACGCCGCGGCGATTCCAAAAAGAATCATGCCAAATCCGAAACGCCTGATTGGGACTGAAAAAATTAGCCCCCGCTAACCCTATTTTCCCCTTGAAAAATACTTTTTTTGTGTTATATTAATAATTGAAAGTGGTTCTTTCAATTCTTAATAGGAGGTGTATAGAATGGCATATAAGATTTCAGATGATTGCATTTCTTGCGGTGCTTGCGCTGCTGAGTGCCCTGTAAGCGCTATTTCGGAGGGTGACGGTAAGTTCGTTATTGACGCGGATACCTGCATTGAGTGCGGTTCATGCGCAAATGTTTGCCCTGTAGGCGCTCCTTCTCTTGATGAGTAAGTGTTTTTTGGTGTATACATAAAACAAAGCTGTCGGTATATTCCCGGCAGCTTTTTTTATGGTTATGTCTGTGTAAAATTCTATTTTAATGATATTGTTATTAAAATAGGAGACTTAACTGATCATGCAGTTTTTTATACAACCGAATTTTCTTTTGCTGTTAATTATATTCGGATTTTCGGTCGGGTCAAAGTTACTTTATCTTAGATTTTTGCCAAAGATGAGTTTTTGTAGTTCTCGTCATCGGTAACTTCTTTTATTACTTTAATTTCTTCAGGAAATTTTACAGCTGTATTTTCATCGCTCAGTTCGATTTCCAAAACAGCCTTGTCGTTCCAAAACGGATAAACGTCTATCTCAAAATATTGATTATTGTATGTAAGGCAATATCTGTTTTTTCTGATTTGCTTTTTTGATGTATCCGCATTCATAAGTAAAGTAAGATATTCTTCTTGGGTCAGTCTTTTCTCAATTTCAATTCGTTTAAGTCCGGAAATATTTTTCTTAATTGTTTGGTAATATAGATAGTGTCCGTGTTCACCTCTTTGGCGAACACGAATTTCGTCATTGTTTAAAGAATTAAGATAAGTTTGTATAATTTCAATTTTACGACAGTTCAAATTGCTCTCAAGCCACTTGATATCGGGATATTCAATAAGATATTTTCTTTCAATTTCCAATGGTTCAGGTTCGCCGAGGAATGATGATATTTCAGCGATAAGTCTTTTCATTTTATTTTCAAAATTTGTTGAATTATCAATTACTCTAAAATGAGGATGACCGGTCCATTTGGAAATCAATTTATCATCCATTTCCGCCGCTTCCTGCACTGTTTCCGTTCTGGCGCTGTTGTTTGCGGTTGTATAGAATTTTTCGGCGCCCTTAGCAGCTGTCACAAGATGAAATACGGCATCATAGTTATCGCGAAGCTCAACCTCATTTGTGTTTTGTGTTTTGGTTATTGTGTCAAACTCCAAATCCGTCATATACGCTTTGTTGTCGATTATGCCTCTATCACAAACGATAAGCACCTTGGCAGTGTTCATTGACTTTGCTGCCTGTTCAAATATTTTTTCCTTGTAAAGCTGCAAATTAATCAAGCATTTCTGAAAATCAAGATTACTGTTGCAGGTCCAAGGAGCAATGCCTGCCGTAATAAGCTCAGTTGCAGTTTCCGGAACGAAAAGTACAGTGTATCCCATTTTTGAAAAAGCATTCTGTATCCAGCTCATAGCTGTGGATTTTCCGGCACAAGGACCGCCCGTAATAACGATTTTGGTCATGCTTACCGATTGCTTTTCCTCTTTTAAATTTATCAGTTCATTTAAGCTTACAGAAAAAATATTTGCTAATTTATTCAGTTTATCCGTAGTCGGCTTCGCCTTGCCGTTCTCCCATTTTGATATCGCTTTGCTCGTAACTCCTAATTCAGTTGCAAGAGCCTGTTGCGTTATGCCTGCCTTTGTTCTTAATTCAAACAAATAATTTCCGAATTTGTAATCATTCATAACAATACTCCTTACAATTGAACTATACTATATTGTTTAAGCTTTTACAATATATTAATGGGTGAATAATGGTAGATATTTATTCTAACAAAATTAGAGCTTTTTTGGCAAATGCTTTGCTTAATATGCAAATTGTTTTGCTTGGCACAGTATTGTCTCTGCCAAACTGTATATATTAGTGTTTTTTCAAGCTGAAATTAATGAACTTCAATTATCAGAAATTGCGAAAAGCTCTAAAAAAATCGACGTATACAAGCCTGAGGGTAAGTAATCTATATGCTTATGCAATTACAAAAGCATATGCCTTAGGACACTATTTCTATCTTTCATAAGATTTAAAATAATTCACATATACTTTATTTTTTATTTGTTATATCCGTTACCGCAAGCTTTTTGCCGTCAACCCTGAATTTGATTTCAAAGCCC
>CAYOPQ010000051.1:0-12841 GCA_964405895.1 uncultured Bacteroides sp.
ATTGCTTCTGGTTACTCCGGCTTTATCGGCAACGATTGCCTTGTATTTGCCGGACATTCTGTTGATAAACGACGATTTGCCTGTGTTGGGAATCCCGACAACCATCAGCCGCAGCGCTTTGCCGGACATTCCTTTGGCGATGTTTTTTTCTATAACGGAGGAAAGAGCTTCTTCGCATGCCTGATGAAATTTGTTTAAGCCTTTACCTGTTTTACAGTCTACGGCAAGAGCCGTTACGCCGTGCTCCCTGTAATGCTTTATCCAAAGCCGAGTTATATTTGGGTCTGCCATATCGCTCTTATTGAGCAAAACAATTTTCGGCTTTCTGTTTATAATTTGCTCAAGCTCGGGATTGGAGCTTGAATAAGGGATACGGGCGTCTACGATCTCGATAACGCCGTCAACAAGGCGCAGATTTTCTTTTATAAGCCTTCTGGTTTTCGCCATGTGACCGGGAAACCACTGCACGCTCTGCTTTTGAAAATCGGGCATTTAAACACCTCCGTATGAACATAAATAATCAGCGCATAGAATGAAATAAAAAAACCGCCTGTTGTAAGGCGGTTAAAACTTTTAAATATCTTCCTTGACTTTCGCAGCCTTGCCGACACGGTCGCGAAGATAATAAAGCTTCGCTCTGCGGACCTTACCCTTGCGAACTACGGTAATGCTGTCCACATTAGCGGAATGAAGCGGGAACACACGCTCTACGCCTACACCGTATGAAAGACGGCGAACGGTAAAAGTCTTAGAAATGCCGGAGCCTTTTACAGCGATAACCGTGCCTTCAAACATCTGAATTCTTTCTGTTTTACCCTCTCTGATACGGACACCTACTCTTACGGTGTCACCGATTGAGAATGAGGGGATTTCTTTTTTCATGCTGCTTTCAGCAATAATCTTGAGAGCATCCATCAAAATTTCCTCCTTTTAATTTTCGGATGTTCGTAACGGTAAACGAAAGAGGACCACCCGCTTAAATGCTTATTTTCGTGAGCATTTAACGCGTTGCGGGAAAGCAACGGAACAAATGCTTAGATAATATATCACAAAAGGAAGAAAATTGCAAGTATTTTTTTATTTGAATTTATTATATTTTTCGTCTAAAAGCGATAATCTTGATATACTTTTCCATTCAAACGCAAGCCCTGCCGATTCCAGCAGTGTTTTTGAAAAAAGCTCAGGACTCAAATTTCTGCTCTGCCCTGCGGCAAGCCTCGCGTTGATGACAACATGATTGTCACGCACAGACACCGACCATTTATCGATCAGCGGTTTGATATTGATTTCCTTTAAAATCTTTCTTTTGCCGTGCTTGCCGTTCTTTAACGCTATGATCTCACTGCGCTGCAATACGCCTTCGATTGCGGCGGTAGCGGCAGTATTATCCGCGAACTCATATTTAAAAACATAGTCGGAAAATGCGATTTCACTACAATCCCTGAAATCATCGTATACATCAATGATTCTTATGCCTTCCGGCAAAACGGCATTCAGGCGGTCCTTGATTTCAGAATTAGAGATATTGCGGGTAATTCTTATATCCAGGCTTTCGCATAAGCTCTCAACGCCCAGCGGCAGCGGCAGGGAAAAATTCATATACGGGTGCGGATTGAACCCCTCCGTATACCAAAGCGGTATATGGGCGCGCGTCAAAGCGCGGGACATGCAGCGGTTTATATCAAGATGGCTTATAAATTTGCACCTGCCGGTTTTAGAGAAAAGAATTCTAACCTCTCGCATCGCACTGCCCTCCGTTAAGCATATTCGCGCCGCAGCCGGCACATTTTATACGGCAATGGGGCGTGGTTTTATTTTCATGGGCTTTTTCACTCTCACGCATCAGAAAATTCTTTGTGACTCCGAAATCAAGATGGTCCCACGGTAAAACTTCAGAATACGCGCGCTTGCGCGTCGTATAAAAATTTGGATCTATGCCATTAAGTTCAAAAGCCTTCATCCACAACGCAAAATTGAAGCGATCGTCCCATGAATCAAATTTACACCCCATTTTATAAGCGTCGTACAGCACTTTGCACAGCCGCCTGTCGCCTCTTGCGAGCACGCCTTCAAGAAGAGAAGTAGGCGTTTCGTGATAGGAGATCTTAACTTTTTTGCTCGGTACCGATTCAAGCAGGTGCGCTTGTTTAGCCTTAAGGCTTTCCGTGGTATCCTGTGCCTCCCACTGAAACGGCGTAAAGGGCTTTGGAATAAATGACGCGCAGCTGACGGATACTTGGACGCCTGTTCCCTTTGCCCGATTGGGATTATTATAAAAAGTGTGCACCACCTGCATTGCAAGCTGCGCGATACCCTCTATATCCGCCATGGTTTCCGTCGGCAGACCCATCATAAAATAAAGCTTAACGGAAGTCCAGCCGTTATCAAAGGCTTTTAAACAGGTGTTAAGCACTTCCTCTTCCGTAACATTTTTATTGATTACATCGCGCAGTCTTTGCGTTCCCGCCTCCGGCGCAAATGTGAGCCCGCTT
This sequence comes from uncultured Bacteroides sp., assembly GCA_964405895.1. Lineage (GTDB taxonomy): Bacteria > Bacillota > Clostridia > Oscillospirales > Acutalibacteraceae > Eubacterium_R. Next base: position 2,493 of record CAYOPQ010000051.1, read on the forward strand.
TTTCTTACCTTATTCAGCTTGTCCACCAGCTCGTCGGAAAAATTATCCACTCTTAGAGACGGCAGGGATAGACTGACCTTTTCCTTTACCGTCCAGTCAATCAGTGAACCGAGCATTTCGTTTACGCAGCTGTGGTCAGAGGTTGAAAGAGAACAAAGAGACAGTTCATCGTACCCGGTTGACTTGATAAGGGATTTCGCCTGCCTGTTTATGGTTTCAACGCTTTTTTCTCTTATAGGCCTGTATGTAAAGCCGGCTTGGCAGAAGCGGCAGCCCCGTATACAGCCCCTGAATATTTCTTCCACGGCTCTGTCATGAACGATATTTATAAACGGAACAACAAAGCTTTCCGGGTAAAAGCACGCGTTCATATCAGATACAACAGCTTTTTTAATTCTGTCAGGAGCGCCGTAAAGCGGGCGGAGCTCTTTTAATGTACCGTCTGTATTATAACTGTCTGTATAAAAAGACGGTACATATACGCCTCTGATATTCATTGCCTCAAGCAGAAATTCATGCTTTGTACTGCCATTTTTCTTGCATTTTTTTAAAAGATCAAGCACCTGCATCGTGCTTTCCTCGCCGTCGCCCAAAAAAACAATATCCACAAAATCGGCTATGGGCTCCGGATTGCAAGTGCACGGGCCGCCGCAGGCAATAATCGGCGTTAAATCACTGCGCTCGGATGATTTTAACGGGATTCCCGCAAGGTCAAGCATATTCAGCATATTTGTATAGGAGAGCTCATACATAAGCGTAAAGCCGATAATGTCAAAATCTTTTATATCGTCTTCGCTTTCAATTCCGAAAAGCCGAATATTATTTTTACGCATCTGCTCTTCCATATCGGCATCGGGAGCAAAAACACGCTCGCACCACGCGTCCTCGCGGCTGTTTACCAAGGAATAAAGTATTTTCATTCCAAGATGACTCATACCGATTTCATATAAATCCGGAAAGCAAAACGCATAGCGCAGGTCTATTTTTTCCTTATCCTTTACAACACTGTTCAGCTCTCCGCCGCAGTACCTTGCCGGTTTTTGAACAAACTGCAATACTTTTTCTATTTGCTTTTTCATAAATACCTCATATTAAAAATCAAAAGATAAATCGAAATCAGAACGGGCTGGTATACGCCCAAACAAACAGCGGCATATACGGACATACACAGCAAAATCATCAAAAATACAAAGCTTATGTATTGAGAAGCGTTAGGCAAAAACAGCCTTAAAAGCCTGCCGCCGTCCAGAGGGAAAACCGGCAGGAGATTTAATACCGCAATAAACAAGTTGATTTCATTGCCTGTAAAGACAAGCAGAATGATGTTTACAAAAGGTCCTGCCGCCAATACAACAGCTTCTCTGCTTCTGTTCAGGCATTGACTCGGATATTTGAGCGCGGCGCCGAAAAAAGATAGTGTTATTCTTTCAGGTTTGCACCCGAAGCATAAAACCGCGGCGAGATGGCCGAGCTCGTGCGCGGCGCAAAATAAAAGAAACTGCCATGCATTATTGTAGCCGGTAAAAAAGCATACCGCAAGTATCAATACAAAGCTGAATTCGATTTTCAGCTTTGTACCCCAAATATTCATTTCCAAATTATCACCGTAAAAGCATACGGCGGAAATTTTTTATTTATTCTTATCAAGATATGACTGAAGTATGATTACCGCAGAAACAGCGTCAATCTTTTCTTTTCTTTTTTTACCGCGGATATTATTTTCACTGAGGATCCCGTGTGCCATTACAGTTGTCAGGCGTTCGTCCTGGTACACCACTTCTATACCGCTTTTCTCTTTAATCATTTCGCCGAGTTCCCTGCATTCGTCACATCTGTAGCCGTATGAGCCGTCCATATTGACGGGCAGACCTATTACAATTTTATCCGCATTTTTTTCCAAAGCGGTGTCTATAATCTTTTCAACAAGCTTGGGTTTATAGCTTTCCTTGATCACGCAGTACGGAGAAGCAAGCGTATTGCTTATATCGCTTACTGCCAAGCCTGTGCGGGAATCGCCGTAATCTACCGCCAATATCATCGTTTCAGTCACCCCTGCAAAATTATAACGGCATCACGGGGACGCCGTTATAATTGATTATTCTTCCTCTTCTTCAGCTTCCGTATCATCGCTGTCGTCTGATTCCGTACTGCTTTCGGTTGTGCTTTCGGATTCATCGGATGACGAAGTGGATTCGGATGAGCTTGATGAGCTTGATGAGCTCGAACTCTTCCTTGAAGAGTATCCGGGCAGGTTATTTACATCATACCAGCCGTAGTTGCCGCTTGAATAGCTTGCAAGCAGACCGTTAGAAGAATCGTATGCGCGCTGAACAATATCGTCACAATCCTCAAATTCGGTTTCGTTTATACCCTTAGCGTCATAGATTCTTTCCATAACGGAATTCCATATGGTTCCTGCCGGATTGTAGGAAAGCGAGTAAACAATCTCTTTTGGAGTATCGTAGCCATACCATACAGCGGCAACATATTCCGGCGTTCCGCCTACAAACCAGCGGTCCTTGGAATCCGTTGTGGTGCCTGTTTTGCCGAAGCATTCAACGCCGCTTATCTTATAGTATCTGCCTGTACCGGAGGTCATAACGGTCTGGAGCAGCTTATTCATGAGCCAGCCGGTGCTTTCAGAGAGCGCTTGCTCTTTCGTGGAATTCGGGTCTGTTTCAATCAGAACATTACCCTGACTGTCCTCGATTTTATAATAGCAGTACGGCTGATAATACACGCCGCCGTTCCCGAATGTAGCGTAAGCGGCAGTCATTTCAAGAACCGATACGCCGTTCGTAAGCGAACCGGTAGCAAGCGGCGCATAGTCACAGTCAGTAGCTGTCAATGAAGAAATATGAAAATAATTTGTGATATAGTCATATGAATAATCCACGCCGATCGTATCAAGCACCCTTGCGGAAACCGTATTCAGCGACCTGGCTATACCCTGTTGAATGGTTACATATGATCCGGAATAGGTTCCGCCCTCATTGGTGGGCCATTGATCTCCGTCCACTTCCATCAACGGGCTGTCGGAGATAAGGGTTGACCAATAAATATCCACACTGTCGTCCTGCAGGCTCAGCTCAAAAGCCGGCGCATATACGGACAGCGGCTTGATTGCGGAGCCCGGCTGCCTGTAGGATTGAAACGCCCTGTTTAGTCCGAGCGAGCCCGAATATTCACCGGTGCCGCCCACCATGCCGAGCACCCTGCCCGCATAATCCATTACCACCATGGCGCCTTGGACGGTTTCATCGGGCATATTTACATAATTTTCGTAAACATCCTCTAATGCCTCCTGCACCTCAAAATCTATAGCAGTATAGATTTTAAGTCCTCCGCCGTAAAGGAGTGAACGGGCTTTTCTTTCTGTGTAGCCCATTTTCTGAAGGTCTTCCAATACGGTTTTTATAACATAGTCAACATAGTAGGAATCTATAACATTTTCATTTGTGGTATCACTGTCTGAATCGGAGACTTGGCTGCCCCCATAATTTTCACTGTTGGTGAATACCATCTCATACGCAACAGCCTCGTCATATTCCTCCTGCGTGATATACCCTTGAGAGAGCATCTGCTCAAGGATATAAAGCTGTCTTGTCCTGTTCGAGTCAGGATTATTGAGCGGATTATATTTACTGGGATATTGCGTGATTGCGGCAAGGGCGGCGCATTCGGCTATATTCAGATCTGAAACATCCTTGCCGAAATATGTTTCCGCCGCGGTTTTCACGCCGTAGCAGCCCTCTGAAAGATAGATGGTATTCAAATACGCTTCAATAATCTCGTCCTTTGAATAATACCTTTCAAGGTTTAAAGCGGAAAGAATTTCCTTGAATTTACGCACAATGGTAACATCATTTTCATCGGTGAGGTTTTTAATAAGCTGCTGTGTAATGGTAGAACCGCCCTGCCCGCTGTTGGAGGGCTTTACAATTACACCGATTGTTCGTATCCAGTCTACCCCGTGATGTGATTCAAAACGCTGATCCTCAATAGCAATAAAAGCATACTGTAAATAAGGGCTCATATCATCCAAATCAACCCAGATACGGTTTTCCTCGCCGTGCAATCTTGTGATTTCTACTGTATTGCCGTCAGAATCATAGCCGTAGATAAACGAAGTTTGATTTTGCGAATATTTTTCTTCAGTTAAATCAAATACCGCGTCGCCGTGCACATAGCTGTATCCGTAAATTGCAATAACAGAAAAACACACTATAACGACGACGGCAACAACAAGAACAAAGCCTAAAAGAAAACGCAAAGGAAGCGGGAGCGGTCCCCTCTTCTTTTTCTTCTTTTTATTTTTCTTTTTGTCGTCATCGGATTTCGCTTTACCCCTTGTGCGCTTTACATGTTGCTTTGAGGTTTTTTCGCTTTCTGCATAAGCCGCCGGTTTATTATTATTTTTTTGAGTTTCCTGAATCTCTTTATCTTCATTATAAGCTTTTGCAGAATTATTCATAAAGGATTCAAGCAAATCATCATATTTACCCGCCATAAAATACCCCCTTGCAGAATTTGACAAAAGCACATAATATTTACTCTGAAAAGATTATACACTATTTATGTATTTAAATAAAGAGAAAAATTGTTAAAATATTTTAGCCTTGCTTTTACTCATTTCTGTAATTCTTTTTGTGGTATTAATACCGTCATATAACCGCTTTACTCTTACAAAGCCCCAATATTTTTTATTGCAGTGCGCACAGTATAACACTGTTTTAAAAGAATTGTTGACAATCTGCACATCACTTATCCTATCCATTTTTAATGAGCAGTTCGGGCAATGAAAGCTTTCGTTATAAAAATTATATTCATCGGAAACGGTTTTCGTAATGATATAAGGCTTAAACGCGAGCCTGCCGAAAAAGTCCTCATCACAAAAATGGATCATGGATTTCACTTTATCCTCATCAAATACTTTTTTAAAGCAGGCGGCGGCAACATAGCAATCCTCAAGCGCTCTGTGCAGATTTTCCTCACAGGCGTTGATATCAAGCCGCTCGGCACAATTGGAAAGGCTGATTTGCTCTTTACAGTCTTCAAGAAAGGACTGGCAGTATTTTTGTACATCCATATATTTTTCCATAAACGGAATACTTGTTTTGCCGAAAAATCTTTTAAAATCAGCCACAAGAACATACAAATCGCTGTTGGACCAGCTTGTAAAGACCACATCGCCGCTTGCCCAGTCGGCAAAATTCTTCATAGCTTTTTCAAACGGTATTCCGTTTTCCGCTATTTCCTCTTTTGTAATACTGGTAAGCTCTACAAAATGCTTTGAAAGCTTTTTTGACAGCTTCGGGCGCACAAGCTGCGTAAAAGTGCCGCAGATATTTAAATTTTCATCAAGACGGACAGCGCCGATTTCTATGATTTCATTTAAGCCTTTTTTCAGCTTGTAATCATAAGCGTTGTTCCATTCAAGGTCAAATATAATATAGTCCATAGCTCACCTAAAAAAATAACCCTGCAAGCCGCAAGGTTATTAAAAATAGTATACTTATCAGCCGATGAATAGGAAAATCAAAAATGCGGCAAGAACCAAAACAAAGAAAGCCACAATAAGCCATTTTGTGATTTTTTCTAATTTTGCCTCAATCGTGCGGCCTTTTGTTTTGCCTAAAAATGTATCTACGCCGCCGGTTATCGCACCTGAAAGGTTTTGTGAACGGCCCTCCTGCAAAAGCACAACGGCAATGATAATTATAGAAGCAAGTATAAGTAACGCACCGAAAACATAGTGATACCAAAGCATGACAAATTCCTCCATAGATTTTAATACTTATGGATTATAGCACATAGTTTTATTTAATGCAAGTTTTTTTTGGCATTAATTTACTTGAATTTAATACGCAAATCAATAAATAATATTTGTGACGGTAAAAACCTGCGTTTGCTTTTGCCGCCTGCCGCTTGAAAAAGCGGTATTTACATATTAAAACGAAATCTGCTCGCCTATATCTGCGGCGCTGAGCTGCGCGCCCGCGGCAGGGAGATTTTTAGGTCTGAATCTCCACTCCTTTTCAAACTCGCCGGGAACAAACTTGTGGACAGATATGACCTTATCATTCTTTTTCTTCAGGGTCATTGCCTGTATTCCCTGGGTGTTTTTACTTGTTTTTGGAACGATTACAGCCGTGTTTACAAGCAAATGGCGCCCGCCGAGCGAGGAAATCACAATATCGCAGTCCTCTTCAAGATACATTGCGCATGCAAGCGGAAATTTATCGGAAAAAGCGTTTATAAGCTTTTTCCTGTTCGTCTTCGTTTCGTACGACGATATATCCACCTTTGCAAGCTTACCGTTTTCAAAAATAAATATCATATAGCCCTTATATTGCTTTATAACGGCGGTATAAACCGCGTTTTCATCATCCTCCATCTCAAGCTTTGACGGAAGATAATCGCCTAAAACAGAAGCCTTGGTATCCTGGAAATCATCAAGCTTTGCTTTATAAACCTGATGCTTTGAGGTGAAAACGAGAAGCTCGTCCCTGTTTGAGCACTCCTCGCTTCTTTCGATTTTGTCCCCTTCCTTGACTTTCTGCTCACCGCTCATTCTCAGATTGGCTGTTTTAATTTTCTTTAAGTAGCCTTCCTTTGACAGAAATACGGTAACGGGATAATCGGCAACCGCAGGCTCTTCCGGCTCTTCCTCCTGCGGAATATCATACAATATTTCGGATTTTCTGCCGCTGTCGTATTTTTTGACAACATTCTGAAGCTCGGAAATAATGATTTTCTTCTTATTTTTATCGCTTGCAAGAATTTCCTCAAGTTCCGCTATCTCATTTTCCAGTTTCTCAATATCATTGATACGCTTTAATATATATTCCCTGTTCAGATGGCGCAGCTTGATTTCTGCCACATATTCCGCCTGCGTTTCATCAATGCCGAAGCCTATCATTAAATTGGGAACAACATCGTCCTCATTCTCTGTTTCGCGAACGATTTTTACAGCCTTATCAATATCCAGAAGAATCTTGGAAAGACCTTTCAGCAGATGCAGCTGCCTGCGTTTCTTATTCAGGCTGAAATTCACCCTTCTGGTTATACAGTCAAGTCTGAATTTAACCCATTCGTTCAGAAGCTCCCTGACGCCTCTGACGCCCGGCTTGCCGTCAATCAAAACATTGAAATTACAGGAAAAGGAATCCTCAAGCGGCGTCATCTTATAAAGGCGCTGCATCAATTTATCGGGATTTACTCCGCGTTTCAGATCTATTGTGATTTTAAGGCCTTTAAGATCCGTTTCGTCCCTTATATCTGAAATTTCTTTCAATTTATTGGCTTTTGCAAGCTCAACGATTTTATCAATAATCGCTTCCGAAGTGGTTGTAGGGGGAATTTCGGTAATATCAATGCAATTATAGGATTTATCATAGCTGTATTTAGCGCGGACTTTAACGGAGCCTTTTCCGGTTTCGTAAATTTTTTCCAGCTCATCCCTGTCGTAAAGCACATAGCCGCCGCCGACAAAATCCGGCGCGATGAGTGTGTCGGAAATGACATGGGATTTGTTTTTCATAAGCGCTATCGTTGTTTCGCACACCTCGCGGATATTGAACGAAGCGATTGAGGACGCCATACCTACAGCGATGCCTGTTGTTACATTGCAAAGCACAGAGGGAAATGTTACGGGAAGCAGGCGCGGTTCCTTCATTGTGTTGTCATAATTATCAACAAAATCAACCGTATCTTTATCAATATCGCCGAAAAGCTCCGCGCATATCGGCGCCAGCTTTGCCTCCGTATAACGCGACGCGGCGTACATCATATTTTTTGAATACGCCTTACCGAAATTACCCTTGGATTCAACATACGGATATAAAAGGGATTCGTTTCCGCGGGAAAGGCGCACCATTGTTTCGTAAATGGAGGCGTCGCCGTGCGGGTTCAGCTGCATGGTTCTGCCCACAATATTGGCGCTTTTGATTGTCTGCCCGTTTAAAAGCCCCATATTATACATGGTGTAAAGCAACTTTCTGTGAGACGGCTTCAAGCCGTCTATTTCAGGTATTGCGCGTGAAAGTATAACGCTCATCGCATAGGGCATATAGTTTGATTTGAGCGTTTCGGTTATAGCTTCTTCTTTAACAGTGCCGGCATTTTCAATATGAACATTATCGTTCATCTCAGCGGCGCCGCTGTTTTTATTATTTATCTTTCTTCTTGGCATATTTTCACCTTTAATCAGCTTACATCCGCAGCATCAAGATACATGTAGCCGTAATCTGTAATATATTGTTTTCTTCCTTCCAGATTATCTCCCAGAAGCAAATCAAAAATCCTTGAGGTTTTTTCCGCCTCGTCAGGCGTTACAAGGATAAGCCGCCTCGTTGCCGGATTCATTGTTGTGAGCGACATCATATCCGCTTCATTCTCGCCGAGACCTTTGGAGCGCTGAACGGTATATTTTTTACCTTCAAGCTCTCTCCTTATTTCGTCCATTTCCACTTCGTTATAGGCAAAATAAGTCTGATCCCTGCAAGTTACCTCGTAAAGAGGAGATTCATCAATATACACCTTTCCAAGCTCAATAAGCTTGGGCATTAATCTGTATATCATAGTCAGCACAAGCGTTCTTATCTGAAAGCCGTCAACATCCGCGTCCGTACAGATCAGTATCTTGCTCCAGCGCAGATTATTTATATCAAACGCGGAAAGCTCCTTTGACGCCTTGGAGCTGACCTCCACGCCGCAGCCGAGCACCTTGATGAGGTCGGTAATTATATCGTTTTTAAAAATCTTGCTGTATTCGCTTTTTAAGCAGTTCAGGATTTTGCCCCTGATCGGCATAATTGCCTGAAAATCGGCGTTCCTTGCCTGCTTGCAGGCGCCGAGCGCAGAATCGCCCTCAACAATAAAGAGCTCGCGCTCATCAATGTTTTTGGAGCGGCAGTCCACAAATTTTTGAACGCGGTTTGTCATATCGATTTTTGACTGCAGCGTAGTTTTTAAAGCTTTTCTTGTATTCTCCGCTTTTACGCGGCTGCGCATATTGATAAGAACCTGATCCGCAATCTTATCTGCGTCCATCTTGTTTTCAATAAAATAGACCTCGAGCTGCTTGCGGAAAAAGTCCGTCATAGCCTCTTGTATAAATTTATTGTTAATGGCTTTTTTCGTCTGATTTTCATATGAGGTTTGCGTTGAAAAAGACGATACAACAAAAATCAGTATATCCTCAATATCCTGCACATTGATTTGAGAATCTGATTTAGCGTATTTATTGTTGGCTTTAAGATAGGCGTTTATCTGATTGACGAACGCGCTTTTAAACGCCTTTTCCGGAGCGCCGCCGTGCTCAAGATAGCTTGAGTTATGGTAATATTCTTTCAGCTGTGTTTTAAGGGAAAAGCACAGAGCCGCTTTAATGATCAGCTTATATTCACTGAGGTCTTCCCTATCCTTCCCGTATCTTTCGCACTCCCAATACTGCGGCGTTGTAATGCTATCCTGCCCGGCAAGCTCGGCAACATAATCCTTTATGCCGTTCTTATAACAGTATTCATAGGTTTCAAAGCCCTTTTCTGTTTGGTTCTTTAAAATAAAAGTAATGCCGTCGTTTACGATAGCCTGCCGTTTCAGTGTATCCTGATAATATTCAAGCGGAACATCAATATCCGTAAATACCTCAAGATCGGGTCTCCATCTGATTTTAGAACCGGTATCTTTCTTAGAATACGGTTCTTTTTTCAGCCCGCCTATGTTTTTGCCCTTTTCAAAATGAAGCGTGTAACAAAAGCCGTCCCTGTGTATTTCTGCGTCCATATATTCGGAAGCGTACTGCGTGGCGCACAGACCGAGACCGTTTAAGCCAAGAGAAAATTCATAGCTTTCCGTGCCGTTGCCGTATTTACCGCCTGCATAAAGCTCACAGAAAAGGAGCTTCCAGTTCTCTTCCTTTTCCGCTTTATTATAGTCAACCGGTATACCGGCGCCGAAATCCTGAACTTCAACGGAATGATCGCTGTATCTTGTAACAATAATCTTATTGCCCCTGCCCTCGCGCGCTTCGTCTATAGAGTTGCTCATGATTTCAAAAATAGAATGCTCACAGCCCTCTATTCCGTTTGAGCCGAATATAACCGCCGGTCTTTTTCTGACTCTGTCCTCATCCTTCAGTGACCGTATGCTTTCATTTGTATATTCATTTCTGCCGGCCATAAATCTACCTCCGAGTTTTTCATACAGGAATATATTATACAAGATATGGTGGATTTGTCAAGATTTTACAATGCTTACAACAACATAATGATAATATTTACAATAAGATACAAATTTATAACAAATATATAAAAATAAGATGCGCGGCAACGCATCTTATTTTC
>CAYOPQ010000052.1:0-1781 GCA_964405895.1 uncultured Bacteroides sp.
GTTAAAGGCGCGCTTTTAGTTCGTCAATATTTACATGAATGCGCGTTCATATTTGTCTATTTTTCATAATTGTTTTAGAAAGTTATTCCTGCTATAATACTTTTATGGCAAAATAAAGTAAGGAAAAATAACCGCCGCCTTCTTTTGCGGCGGTTTTTTAACGAGGTGTATTATGGAAAACAGAAAGCTGAAAACCTACACGCCTAAAGAGCGCAATATGTATCTTGCAGGTATGTTCGGCCAGAATATGATTTATAATATCATTGCCACGGGCCTTGTTAGCTATTATTTGCAGTATGTTATCTATATACCTGTTGCCGCTATAGGCGTTATCGTGGCAGTCGCCCGTGTTTGGGACGCTGTGAATGACCCTATGATGGGCACGATTGTGGACAGAACGAAAAGCAAATGGGGCAAATGCAGACCTTATCTTATATTCGCCCCGCCGATCATCGGCATTATTACCATACTGTGCTTTGTAAACGGAAACTATGTTCAGGCTGATTCCCAGCTGAAGCGCGTGCTTATCGTCGCGTGGGCGGCGGTTACATATATACTGTGGGGAATGTCCTTTACGGTCGGCGATATTCCGCTTTGGGGCTTGACCTCGCTGATGTCTGAGGATCAAGATAAAAGAAGCCAGCTTCTCGGCCTTGCAAGAATGGCGGCGGGCGTAGGCGGAATAGGCGTGCTTGTGGTTCAGGTTGCCCAGGTCGTTTCAAGCCAGTTCTCTTCAAAGGGCTATGACACGGATACCGCCAATAAATACGGCTGGATACTCACTGTTGTGGTTTTGACCGTAATCAGCACCATATTGTTTGAGTTTGCAGGAATCGGCACCAAAGAAAGAGTGCACAGCTCTGACGAGCGCCGCACCATGAAAGAGAATTTTAAAATCATGTGGACCTGTAAACCGTTCCGCCAGATTCTCATTTCCGGAATTCTCAGAAGCCCCATTCAGCTCCTGATGCTGATTGCCATGTCGTTTGTAACATATTATTACGCAAACGGGGATTTCATGAATCTCTTTTCGGACGGTATTGACTGGACGATGCTGTTTAATATCGCCGTAATCGCGGTGGGAATATTTGCCGGTCAGTTCATCGCAATGGGCGTTACCCCAATACTCTCCAAGAAGTTTGAAAGCAAAACAATTTATAATGTGCTCTCTATCGGGGGCGCCGTACCGTTCTTCCTGCTGATGGTCATATATCTTGCTTTCGGCGGAGATCTCACCTCCGTTGCGGGCGTTGTTATTGCCGGCGTGCTGCTTCTGCTGGCAAGCTTTGCCATGGGCGGCATAAATGTCATGCAGTCCGTTATGATTGCGGATTGTGTTGACTATGAGGAATATCATACGGGTATCAGACCGGACGGCATTTTCTTCTCAGGTCAAAGCTTTATTACAAAGCTTGCGGGCGGAATCGCGGCGATCATCCAGTCCGCGGCGTACGCCGCCGTAGGCTTTTCGGACGCCAATATCGCAACCATGAACGAGGCGCTCACAAACGGAGCCAGCTTTGTTACATATAATGACGGCAAATACGCCATGATCATGTTTTTCCTCATCTCCGTCCCGATCGGTATAGGCATGGTGCTATCCGCTTTGCCTACGCTCAAATACGCGCTTTCGGATAAAGAGCATGAGCGCATTCTCAACGAGCTGATTGAAAAGCGCGCCGATACGGAAGCGTAATTGAAAAGCGTTTCATCACATAAAATTTAATTTGTTTTTTCGCTGCAAATCCATTTGCAGCTTTAAGGGGTGAAAGGGACCCGCC
>CAYOPQ010000052.1:1881-11734 GCA_964405895.1 uncultured Bacteroides sp.
TTTGTTTTTTCGCTGCAAATCCATTTGCAGCTTTAAGGGGTGAAAGGGACCCGCCTGCCAAACGGCAGGCGGGTCCTGATTTTGTTATATCCAGTTTAAAATAATAAAAGGCTTTCCGCTTATTTTTTGCGCCGTATTATCGCGGGGAAAATGACGGGCATTTCTTCTCCCGCGTTTTGCATTTCCTCAAAAAGCAGGTATTTCATCTCCATGCGTATATGCGCGTATCTCGGGTCTTTAATCAGATTGTTCTTTTCATTCGGGTCGAATTTCAGGTCGTAAAGGTAGTCCTCAAAATACACCCTGCTGTTTTCATGTAAATATCCCGTGGGTTTTATATCTCTTACGGAATATTTGAACCTGTCCGTCCGCACGGCACGGCCGCACTGGCTTTCGCTTATCTGCATAAAGACGCATTTGCGCTGCGTTTCGGGGTCGTCCGTTTGTGCCGTTAAATCATAGCCCTCAAACTGCGGCGGTATTTTTATGCCTGCCATTGAAAGCAGCGTAGGCGGCAGATCTATCAGGCTTACAAGCCGTTTATCCCTTTTGCCGCCCTCAAAGCCGCCGCCCTTGATGATCAGCGGCGTATGCGTGCAGCTCTCGTGGCAGCTGCGCTTGTATTCCATGTTCCTCGTCTTAAAATGGCAGCCGTGGTCGCTTGTGTAGATGATAACGGTATCGTCGTAAATACCGAGCTCTTTAAGCTTCTGAACAAGCCTTCCTACATTGTAGTCCAGCCTGTTTATAGCGGAAATGTAATCCGGGTACATCTCTTTGTAATCACCCTTTAAAAAGGTGAGGTCGTCCGGCAGGGGATAATCCTTGTACTTGTCTATCGTTTCCTTATAGCCCTCAAAGCAGTTCCTGTCGTTTTGGTGGTGCGGCTCAAGCTGGCTCACAAACATGAAAAACGGCTTGCTTTGATCCCTGTTTTCAAGATATTCCAGCGCAAAATCATTAATACAGTCGGCGCGGTACCCCTTGAAATCAAGCCGATTGCCGTTTTCGTCAAATACATATCCGTCATATCCGTGAGAGGTGAATTCAAGGCAGTCCGCGGCGCGCCAGTATTGATATTTGCCCTGCCTGTCGCGCGGAACAGCCGTTTTTTCGCAGTGAACCCCTATGCCGGGATATTTGTCAGAGCCCAAATGCCATTTGCCTATGTATGCGGTCTGGTAGCCCGCCTCGTTAAAATATTCCGCAAGCGGCGTAATGTCGCGCGGCAGAGCCATCGCGTTCGTATAGCACCCGGTCTGCGTCGCGTACATTCCGCTTTGCAGACAGGAACGCGCAGGCCCGCAGACAGGCTGGCAGGTAAAGCTGTTCTCAAAAAGCACGCCCTCGTCCGCAAGCTCCATGAGATTGGGCGTTATCTCCTCATTAACGGTATCCCATCTCTGCTGGTCGGAAAAATAAAAAATGATATTCTTCTTCATAATATTAAGCCTTTCTGCTCGTTCAGCTGTCTTTCTTTCCGCCGCACGCCGCGCCTTCTATATAAACGCTGTTTGTGGGAAACGCAAAATCCGTGCCGTTCTTTTCAACAATATTCTTAACGGCGAAATTCATTTCTTCCGTAAAAGCATAATATTTTTCGGATTCTGTGACCCGTATATAACATCTTATCTGGATTTTTAAGGCGGAGTCCCCGAATTCGGTGAACCGCACTCTTATACTGTCCTTTTCAACCTTTTTGTGTCCTTTAAGAAAAGCTTTTATATCGTCAATACATTTCCTCAGCGTTTCCTCCGAGGTGGAATACAGCAAGCCGATCTCCGTGTCAATCAGGCGCTTGTGCAGCTTTGCGTAATTCGTTATGATGTCCTCTGAAATCGTCGTATTCGGCACGATGATTACGGTGTCGTCGGTTTTTCTGATTCTCGTTGAGCGCAGCGTAATATCTTCAACAGTGCCGGAAAAATCAGCGGTCTCAATAAAATCGCCCACATCAAACGGTCTGTCAAACATAATGACAAATCCGGATATGATACTTTTTATCGTGTCCTGCGCGCCAAGCGAGATTGCAAGACCGCCCACGCCCAGGCTGGTAAGCAGACCGCTTATATTATAGCCGAGCTCGGAGATGACCATAACGATCGCTATGAAAACCGTAAGGACCTTCAGGATGACCGTAATGAATTTTACCGCTATGTTGTTATGCTCCGGGCTGTTGTTTTTCGCGCTTAAAATGGTTTCAAGATTATCGGAAACAAAGCTGATCAAAAAGCGGCATACAAAAAGGATGGAGATAATCTTGAAAGCAGCCGTAATCGCCGAATTTGTGTAATTTATGATAATGCCGATATATGCGCCTAAAACGACGCAGTATCCCGAAAGCGGTTTTTTAAGGCTGTTGATAAAAGACTCCCGCTTTTCGGGCGCTTTTGCGAACAGGATTTTTGAAACAAGCCTCAGTATCCCGTCCGAAAGCTTGTTTCTCAGTGAAATCATCGCAAGAAATATTAAAATTCCTAACCCTATGCCGATATATGTTCCGTATCCGTTTATAAAGTTCTGAAGTGCTTCTGGCATCTTAATTCTCCTTGGCTGTGCAGTAAAAGTTGCTTTCCCATGCCGGAATATAAACACTGTGCCTGAAATAAATATTGTAATTCGGGTTCATATCCAGTATTTTGAGCGGCAGGGCATACATATCTTCATTTCTGTGGTAAGCGCATACATAAAGCTTCGGCGTATATTTTTTAATGGTTTTCTCACAGCCGCACAGGGCTTTCATTTCCGCTCCCTCCACATCCATTTTAATGAATGTTGCGCCGCGGTCCGCAATGCTGTCTATGCGGATTGCTTCCGTCCGTTTTCCCTCTGCCGCAAGGCGTGAGTTCCTGCCTGCTTTCGCCGAAAGCAGCAGGGTTTCCTCCCTGTCCCAGGCGGCGGCTTTGATCAGCTGTATATTTTTCATTTCAGCCGTGTTCGCCGCAAGCTTTCTGTAATTTTTTTCGTCAGGCTCCAGCGCCGTTATGCGCCGGTATTTTCCTTTTGTATATTGCGTAAATTCCCTTATGGTGTCGCCGTCGTAAGCGCCGGCGTCAATAATCTCCTCATCCTCGCCGAGCTTTAAAATATCGCGGTATATCTCATTTTTGTCGTCGGTTGCGCTGTCTAACAGGTATTCTATTTTCCCGCTTATTTTGAACCGCAGTATATTTGCATAAACGCGCCTGCTCTCATCGTCCGCAAGCAGGGAATATACTTTTTCAAATTCGCTTTTATGCTCTGAAAAATATTTCCCGGTAAATAAACCGCCTCCGGCAACGGGAATATCGGGCGCTATAACGCGCCTTTCACGCGCGATTCGTTTAATGTTGTCCATAACGCCGCCGAGCCTTGTGGCAAAAGCAAGCACAACATTGAAATCGGCGTATCTTTCGCAGACCTCTCCGTATGTCAGCACCTTTTTACCCAAAAAGCTCTGACCGCGCACAAAATCATCGCTTGCAAATATTTCGCTGACGCTTACACCCTTTTTGTTGAGTATGGAAATAATCTTTTCAGCTGCGTCGCCCATGCCGTAAACGGCAACGGGCTTTTTATCGTTTAAAAGGAAGTCCCAGGAATCGGTCTCCCTTATTTCAGGATTCATTTCGACCACCCGCTTAAATAAATATTATAATCTTAATCTTGTGTTAAGTCAAGATACTTTACAAATACTTATTAAACCAAAATACTTTACAAATACTTAAAAAAAGACTATAATGTATACTGCAAAAAAAGCAGAAAGTGAAAATGTATGATAGAACAGATGATTAATCTTGACGCCGTGGAGCAGGCGCTCAGTCTTTTCGGCTCGTTTGACGAGAATATCAAAATCATTGAAAAGGAATTCGGCGTTTCCATCGTCAGCCGCGGCTCCAGCCTTAAAGTTATGGGCGATGCTGAAAATGTATCGCTTGCGGTACGGGCTGTAAACAGCCTGATCGTGCTGATCAATAAGGGTGAAACGCTTTCGGAGCAGAATATCCGCTATGCCATCGGCCTTGTGCGGGAGGGTAATGAGGACAAGCTCTTTTCCATGTCAACCGATACCGTGTGCATAACCGCTAAAGGCAAGCCCGTTAAAGCCAAAACGCTCGGGCAGAAAAAGTATTGCGAGGCAATCAAGGCGAATACGATTACTTTCGGCGTAGGTCCGGCGGGAACCGGCAAAACATACCTTGCGGTTGCTATGGCGGTAACGGCTTTCCGCGCCAAGGAGGTCAGCAAAATCATTTTGACGCGTCCGGCTGTAGAGGCGGGGGAAAAGCTGGGCTTTCTGCCGGGAGATCTCCAAAGCAAGGTGGACCCTTATTTGCGCCCGCTTTACGACGCTTTGTTTGAAATGCTGGGTGCGGAGAATTTTCAGAAATATCAGGAGCGCGGCACCGTAGAGGTCGCTCCGCTCGCATATATGAGGGGAAGGACGCTGGACGACAGCTTTATCATCCTTGACGAGGCGCAGAATACAACGCCGGAGCAGATGAAGATGTTTTTAACAAGACTCGGTTTTAACTCCAAAATGGTCGTAACGGGAGACATTACGCAGATTGATTTGCCGAGCGGTAAAAAATCAGGCTTGAAGCGGGTGCTGCGGATACTTAAAAATGTTGACGATATTGAGATCTGCCGCTTTACACAAAAGGATGTGGTAAGGCACAGGCTCGTTCAGGAAATCATAAAGGCTTATGAAAGATTTGAAAATGAGGAGAAAAAATAGCTTATGAACAAAGTAAAAGTGATCATCTCCAACACACAGAAAAAAGTCAAGATCCCAACGGGAATCCGGCTGCTTATCCGCCGTTGCTGCCACGCCGTATTGCAGCTTGAGAATTTTGATGGCTCCGCTGAAGTATCCGTGCGCTTTGTTGATAATGAGGAAATCAAAAAACTCAACAGGCAGTATAGAAACATAGATAAAGAAACGGATGTGCTGTCTTTCCCCATGGGTGAGGACGGGGATTTCGACATCAACCGAGATACCGGCGCGAAAATTCTGGGGGATATCGTTATTTCCATGGAAAAGGCGGTTGAGCAGGCAAAGCTTTATAATCATCCGCTGCAAAGGGAAATCGGCTTTTTGACCGTTCATTCCATGTTCCATCTGCTCGGCTATGACCATGAAAGGGGCGGTCTGGAGGAAGTGCATATGCGCGAAAAGGAAGAAACCGTCCTTACCCAGATCGGCTGGAAGCGTGATAACAGCTATTATATGGGAGATTGAATATGAACACAAAAACCGCGTTCATAACCATTGCGGGCAAGCCCAATGTGGGCAAATCCTCAATTTTAAATAAGCTTCTCGGCACCAAGGTGGCAATTGTTTCCGCAAAGCCGCAGACCACGCGCACAAAAATCATGGGTGTGCTTACGCAGGAGAATATACAGCTCGTCTTTACCGATACGCCCGGCTTTCACAAACCCCATAACAAGCTGGGGGAGATCATGAATTACGCGGTAAAAGACAGCCTTGGCGGAACAGACGCCGTCCTGCTTGTTGTTGAGCCGAAGGGCGAGCTCAATGAAAAAGAGCTTGAGCTTTTAGAAAAAATAAAGCAGGAGGCCGCTCCGGCAATTCTTGTAATCAATAAAATTGATATTCTGAACGATAAGTCCGTGCTGCTTTCACGGCTGGCAGAGCTTTCGTCTTATTATGATTTTACTGCCGCCGTCCCTGTTTCGGCAAAAACGGGCGAGGGGTTTGACGACCTTATGGACGAAATGAAAAAACTTGCCGTTGAGGGCGTCCACTATTTCCCGGATGATACGCTTACCGACCAGCCGGAAAGAGTGATTGCCGCTGAAATCATAAGGGAAAAGCTTTTGCGCCTGATGGATAAGGAAATACCTCACGGAACTGCCGTTTCGGTTGAAAAAATGCGTGAGCGGCAGGATAAGGAGATACTGGATATCGAAGCCGTTATTTATTGCGAGCGCGAATCGCACAAGGGTATGATCATCGGCAGGCACGGCGCCATGCTGAAAAAAATATCCACCCTTGCAAGGCAGGATCTGGAGCGCTTTTTTGATATTAAAGTCAATCTTCATACTTGGGTAAAGGTCAAAGAGGGCTGGAGAAATAAAGAGGGCGTTATCCGCAATTTCGGGCTTCAGGAATAAAACGCTTTTTATGGCTTAAAATGGCACAAATGAATACCGCCGTACAGGATAAAATAAATACGGTGGTACGGATGTATGATGAATATTGGCTTCGCTTTGCAAGCTCCGGAAAAATCAAGGATTATCTTGAATACAGGCAGCATGCGGAGCATACAAAGGGCTTTAAGGATGAAAATAACAACGAACGGCTTAGTGATAAAGGAACAGACAACAGGGGAGAGTGACCGCTTAGTTACTCTCCTTACTGCTGATTACGGCATCCTGCGCGCGTTTGTGCGCAGGGCTAAGCTTGTTAAGAGCCGCACGGCAAGCGCCACTTCGCTTTTTTCGTATGCGAAATTTACGCTTTATAAAACCCGTGACGCGTATACAGCGGATGAGGTTGTGCCAATAGAGATGTTTTTTGACCTTAGAAAGGATATAGAAAGCCTTGCCCTCGCGCAGTATTTCGCTCAGCTCGCTTATGAAATGGGTGGCTCGGAGCAGCCGTGCGAGGAGCTTTTGCGCCTTACGCTGAATTCGCTGCACCTGCTCTGCAAGGGCTCAAAAAAAAGGGCGCAAATCAAGGCGGTGTTTGAATTTCGCAGCGCGTGCCTCGGCGGATATATGCCCAATATACTTGCGTGCGAAAGCTGCGGTACATATGAAACAGATACAATGTATTTCGATGCGCTTGAGGGTAGTATTTATTGTAAAAACTGCCCTAAATCGGGCGCGCTTGCGGTGCCGGTAAAGGTTATAAAGGCAATCCGGTTTATATGCCTTACCTCGCCGGAAAAAATATTCAGCTTTTCGCTCGGTGATGAAGGCCTGAGGCTTTTGGGCACTGCGGCGGAACAATATATTCTCTCCCGCGTTCAGCGCAGGCTGAGCGCCCTGGAGTTTTACAAAGGATTAATGGATGAAAATGAATAAACATTATGAAGCGCTGGAGCTCGGTGCGGTGTTGGAAATGCTGAAGGAAGAGGCTTCAAGCGAAGACGCAAAAGCCGCGGCGCTTGCGCTTTTGCCCGTAAATGTTCAAAGCGAGGCGCAGCTTTTGCTGTCTCAAACACAGGACGCCGTTACGCTCCTTGCAAAATTCGGCGGGCCGTCCTTTTCCGGGCTTAAAAATGTGAATCACTCCGTCAGCAGAGCGGCGGCGGGCGGCAGCCTGAATACTTCCGAGCTTTTATCGGTCGGCGCAACGCTGCGTGCCTTTCGCTCGCTTCATGAGTGGTACGGCAAGTGCGGCGGCGCTTCAACAAGTCTTGATGCTTTTTTCGGCGCTGTTACGGTGAATAAATATCTTGAGGATAGGATATTTTCCGTAATCGTTTCGGAGGATGAAATCGCGGACCGCGCTTCCGACGAGCTTTACGAGCTGCGGCGTAAAATAAGGGCAAAAGAAAATTCGGTGCGGGAGAAGCTGGATTCCATCATCCACAGCACCCATTATCAGAAATTTTTGCAGGAGCCCATTGTTACGCAGCGCGCAGGCAGATATGTTGTGCCCGTAAAGGCGGAGCGCCGCGCCGATGTGCCGGGGCTTGTTCACGATATGTCCGCCTCCGGCGCAACCGTGTTTATAGAGCCCATATCCGTTGTGGACGCGAATAACGAAATCAAAATACTTGAGGGGCGCGAGCATGAGGAAATCCGGCGGATACTGCTTGAACTTTCAAGAGAAGCAGGCAGCTTTTCCGAGAGCATAAAAAATTCATACAAAAATGCGGTGCAGATAGATCTGATATTCGCCAAGGCGCGTTTGGCATATAAAATGAAAGCGGTTATGCCGATTCTGAATTCAAGCGGCAGAATCTTGCTGAAGAAAGCGCGTCATCCGCTGCTTGACCCTAAAAGCGTGGTGCCGGTGGATATTTCGCTCGGCATTGATTTTGATACGCTTGTGATAACGGGGCCGAATACGGGCGGTAAAACAGTCTCTCTCAAAACGATCGGGCTGTTATCTCTTATGGCAATGTGCGGGTTGCTTATCCCCGCTGCCGATCAGTCTGAAATCTCCGTGTTCGGTAAAATTCTTGTTGATGTCGGCGATGAGCAGAGCATCCAGCAGAATCTTTCCACATTTTCCGCGCATATGGTCAATATAATTGACATTCTGAAGCAGGCGGACAATCATTCGCTTGTGCTTATAGACGAGCTCGGCGCCGGTACAGACCCCGTTGAGGGAGCGGCGCTTGCCGTCGCAATTATAGAGAACCTGCGGGCAAAGGGCGCGAGGCTTGCCGCTACCACGCATTACGCGGAGCTCAAGGCGTACGCGCTGGAAACCGAGGGCGTCACAAACGGCAGTTGCGAATTTGATGTTGATTCGCTCAGACCCACATACCGCCTACTGATAGGCGTGCCGGGGCGTTCAAACGCTTTTGCCATATCGGCGCATTTGGGGCTCGATAAGGAGATTATCCGTAAGGCGGAGCAGCTTGTAGATCATGAAAGCCGCTCCTTTGAATCCGTACTGCGCACTCTTGAGAACACAAGAATAGAGCTGGAAAAGGAAAAGGAGCGGGCACAGCGCGCAACCGACGCCGCCGATAAAATGAGAAGAAAAGCCCAGTCTGAAAAGGACAGATCCGCTCAGCTTCGCGATAATGAGCTTGAAAGGGCAAAGCGAGAGGCGGAAAAAATTATAGCGTCGGCAAAGCGGCAGAGCGCGGATTTCCTGCTCCGTCTGGAACAGTTGAAAAAAGAGGCGGATGCAAATAACGCTGCCGAAACAGCGAAGAAAACAAGACGCGAAATCAAAAACCGCCTCGGTGAAATGGAGGAATCCGTCAATCCGCGCCGCCTTGCGGACGAGTGGGACGAGGATTATAAGCTTCCGCGCCCGGTAAAGCCCGGCGACGCCGTTGTTATCCGCTCCGTAGGCGAGGGCGAGGTAATCGAGGTGGGCAAAAACAATGTTCTCGTCAAGTCGGGCATGCTGAAAACAAGGGTCAAAATGTCCGATCTCAGGCTGATCAAAAAGAAGCCCGCCGCCGTGCAGAGCAGTCAGCCGCTGCTCCGCAGGTCTTATTCCAAAGCCGATTCCGATGTAAGCTCTGAAATCGATCTGCGCGGCAAAACCGTGGACGAGGCGCTTGATGAACTTTCCCTGTTCATCGATAAATGCGTGCTGATGAATCTGCATGAGATTCGTATTATCCACGGCAAGGGTACCGGCGCCCTGCGCAGCGCGGTACAGCAGGAGCTGCGCCGCCATCCGAATATTTCGGAATTCCGCCTGGGCGTTTACGGCGAGGGCGAAAGCGGCGTTACAATCGCGCATTTGAAATAATAGATTTTTTAACGGGCGCCGTCGGCGCCCGTCAGGCTGTCGATAAAGTCGTCCGGAACGCGCAGAAGTTAATGCTTTTTTGTTAAGCAAAAATATATAACGACTATCGCTAAATTGTTTTAAATAAAGTGAATTTTAATCTATTTATTTACAATAAAAGTTAAAAACCGCACAGCCGTGCGGTTTTTGCACTTTCCGCCTTTTGCTCGGAGGCAGTACCTATGTACGGCACCCGCTCGCAAAATGCGAAATCCGAATCGATTTCTCGGCAGCCTATCAGCGTGTCAGGATACGCTCCTTTATACAATAATTACCTTTTTTGACACGCTGACGGGTGCCGTCGGCGCCCGTAATTTTGTTTTCAACACGGCGCACGATATTTTGTGTGTGCCCGTTCGCCCTTTTTCAACATTTTGTGTCAATACTTATTTCAAAAATTTTACCCCAAAAAACTTT
>CAYOPQ010000053.1:0-11022 GCA_964405895.1 uncultured Bacteroides sp.
AATTTATAAGCTTCTTTATCTTTTCCCTTTGTATAAAAATCATCTATAACGATTTTATATCTTTCATAGGCGTTTTTTATAGATTCCTTCCATGAAATATAAATATCGTTTTGCGCGTTGCGCCCAACCTGCTTCAGAAGGTCGGGATTTTCAAATATCTTCAGTATAGACGCCGCAACGGACTGCTCGTTCTCACTGCATAAAAAGCCTGTTTTTCCGTCGATTATACCCTCAGCCGCGCAGGAGCCGTCAACAAGCAGCGCCGCTGTCGCGGAGGCGGCGGCTTCGCGCACAACAAGCCCGTTCGTGTCAAAAACGGACGGGAACACAAGCAGGTCGGCGCAGCCGTAGTAAAGCTGCAACTCGGCTCTGTCAAGTATCTGCCCGGTAAAAATAACATGCTCGTTAAGACCGGCTTTGCGTATGTATTTTTTGATTGCGTTTTCGTCCGGCCCCATGCCGACCATCAGCAGCCTGAAATCAAAACGGCTGTTTTTCAGTCTCCGGCAGGCGTCCGCTATAAGCTTTATGTTTTTGTACCACATCATTCTGCCCACGAATAACAGTATGGGTACGCCCGGCGGTATCGAATGCTTGCGCCGTATAATATCCCTGTCATCGTCCGTGAAATGATTTACGGGCAGGTCGCATCCGTTCGGCATGATTATGTATTCGCCCTCATAACCTACTTTCCTTAAAGACCGGGCGGTTCCCTCGCTCGTTACCCATACCTCGTCCGCGCTTTTTATGTTGTTGAGCAAAAAGCCGTAGGCGCGGCGCTTTAAAGGATAGCCCGGTATGCGGGAATCAAAATCATATTCGTATTTTGTGTGATATGTAAGGATCTGGGGAATCCTTTTTATTCTGTTTACCCGCCTGTAAAAATAGCTTGTGGCAAGAGGGCAGTGGGAATGTAAAATATCAAAACCCATATCTATTATGTCTTCGCTGAACTGCCGCTTGAAAGGCCAGCCTACGGGGTAGCCCTCCCCGAATGTAAAAAGGCTCTTGTATCTGTAGATTTTGTATTTGTACTTATAGTCCTCCTGATTCGGATTTTTAGGCGTGACTATAACCGCTTCTCCAAGCTCTTCGTTTATAATATCCGCATAGCATTTTGCAACCGTGCTTATTCCGTCAATCGTGGGCGGGAACGCTTCCGTGCCTATTGCTATTTTCAGTTCAGAATCCATATTTTCTTTCCCTCAAAATAAATTCATTAGTAAATATATCACAATTTATCAAATTTGTAAATCATTATAAAGAATTTAAATATTTGTTAATAAAAGGTTGATAAAGGCATTGCTTTTATTATATAATAAATAAGCGACAGTTATACGGCAGAATCTCTTTGTTGTTTTCAGCCGCCGAAAGGAATGTTGATATGTCAGAGCATTATTCAGTGTCCCTCCAAAAAGTAATACAATCGCACGGTCTTGAAACAATCTATATGCCGAAAGACCCGGAAGAAATACTGATTGAAACAAATGAGGTCAACAGGCCGGGTATCATACTTGCCGGCTATCAGGATTATTTTGACCCGAAAAGAATACAGATTCTGGGTTGGACGGAAATCGGATTTTTGCAGAATATGAGCAGCGAACGCCGCAACGCGGCTCTTGAAGGCTGGCTCAGCCTTGCGCCGGCTGCGGCTGTTCTCACAAGAGGGCTTGAGGTTTCGGAGCTTTTTGAGCAGCAGTTTGTCAAATACGGCGTGCCGCTCCTCAGAACGCAGGAGGAAACATCGCCGTTCCTTGCAAATCTGATCCAGTTCCTGAATACAAGCCTTGCGCCCAGAATCACGCGCCACGGCGTTTTGTGCGAGGTTTACGGAGAGGGCGTGCTCATTATAGGCGAAAGCGGCGCGGGTAAGTCCGAAACGGCTGTTGAGCTTATAAAAAGAGGGCACCGCCTTATTGCGGACGACGCCGTGGAAATCAGAAGAACGGACGCGCATACGCTTATAGGCTCCTCACCGAATAACATAAAGCACTTCATAGAGCTGCGCGGCATAGGCATAATAAACGCGCGCCGCCTTTTCGGCATGGGCTCCGTTAAGGATTCGGAAAAAATCAATATGGTCGTCTGCCTTGAGCCGTGGGAATCCGGCAAGGCGTATGACAGGCTCGGAATAGATAATGAGTATACGAAAATCCTTGATGTCAAGGTGCCCGTTATAACGGTGCCCGTAAATCCGGGAAGGAACCTTGCGGTCATCATAGAAACGGCGGCTATGAGCAACCGCCAGAAGAAAATGGGCTACAACGCCGCCAGAGAGCTGATGATAAGCTTGGGTATGGAGGATTTTGAGCCGGAGGAAAAGGAACTTGAAATCTGGAAAAATTCCTGACGGACATATATACGCTTTGGTTTTATTGATTTTGGAATAAAATTTAAAAACCGCTCGTATACCCGATGCGCGGCGGTAAAATTAAAATGCGGGGGAAAGGTAAAAATTTATGTATAATATCGGAATTGATTTGGGCGGCACAAATATTGTTGCCTCTGTTGTGGATGAGAATTACAATATCCTTGCAACGGGAAAAAGACCCACGGCTGTACCGCGCTCGGCGGAGGATATTTTTGACGATATAGCCGCCGCGTGCTTTGAGGCGCTGGATAAAGCAGGGCTTACAATCGAGGATGTGCTCTCAGTCGGTCTCGGAACGCCGGGCACGGTCAATGAATACGGCATTATTGAATTCGCAAACAACCTCGGCTTCAACAATGTGCCCGCGCGTGATATGCTTGTTCAAAGGCTCGGCGATCTGCCCGTTTATGTTGAGAACGACGCAAACTGCGCAGCGCTGGGCGAAGCGTACGCCGGCTGCGGAAACGGCGCCAAAAACTTTGTTGCCGTAACGCTCGGCACCGGCGTAGGTTCCGGTATAATTGTGGACGGTAAAATCGTCACCGGCGTAAACTGCGCGGCGGGCGAATGCGGGCATATGGTAATTGTAGTGGACGGCGAAGCCTGCACCTGCGGAAGAAAGGGCTGCTGGGAGGCGTATGCCTCGGCAACCGCACTTATCCGCCAAACCAAAAAGGCGATGGAGGAGAATCCCGGCTCCGTTATGCACGAGCTTGCAAAGGAAGAGGGCAAGGTGAGCGGCAGAACCGCGTTTGACGCTATGAGAAAAGGCGATATCGCGGCAATAAAGGTTGTAGACAACTACATAAAGTATGTAGCCTGCGGCCTCATAAATATTGTAAACACGCTCCAGCCTGAAATCATTTGCGTGGGCGGCGGCATCTGCAATGAGGGCGAAACGCTTATGAAGCCGCTGCGCAGATTCGTGCAGGCTGAAAGGTATTCTATCCACAGCAAAATACAGACTCGCATAGTAAAAGCAGAGCTTGGCAATGACGCCGGAATCATCGGCGCGTCGCTTCTTGCCTCTGCGAAATAACGGTGATTTTTTGAAACAGCTTGCAGAATTTTTAAATGCTTCGGAAATAAAATATTTATTAAACGAGCCTATGAGCCTGTACACCACCTTCAAGATAGGCGGCAGGGCAAGCGCCGTTGTCTTTCCGGAAAGCGAAGAGCAGGCAATGGCTGTCATCCGCTTTTGCGTTGAAAACGCAATACGCTTTATGCCCTTGGGCAAGGGCTCGAATCTGCTTGTTTCAGACGACGGCATAAACGCGTGCGTAATCTGCTTTTCAAGCGGATTTTCGGATGTTTGCCTTGTCGATGAGGATACGGTGTTTGCGCAAAGCGGCGCTTCCCTAATGAAGCTCTGCCGCTTTGCTCTGGAGCATTCGCTTTCGGGTCTTGAGTTTGCGTACGGTATTCCCGGCTCCTGCGGCGGCGCGGCTTTTATGAATGCCGGAGCCTACGGCGGCGAGATGAAGGATGTGCTTGTGAAATGCCGCCATATCGATAAAAACGGAAATGCGGGATTTCTTGAGGGCGATGCGCTCGGGCTTTCCTACAGGCATTCCGCGTATTATGATAACGGCTGCACGATAACCGGCATTTATGTAAAGCTTCAAAAGGCGGATAAAGCGGAAATCCATGCGAAAATGCAGGATTTTATCACCCGCAGGCGCGAAAAGCAGCCGCTTGAATATCCAAGCGCCGGCTCAACCTTTAAACGCCCGGAGGGGCATTTCGCCGGCGCTCTTATCGAGCAGTGCGGTCTTAAAGGCAAGTCCGTCGGCGGCGCGCAAATCAGCACGAAGCACGCGGGTTTTGTAATAAATACCGGCGGCGCAACCTGCCGCGATGTTCTGGAGCTTTGCGAAATTTGTAAAAAAACGGTCTATGAGCAAACAGGCGTTAAGCTGGAAATGGAAATAAGGGTAACGGAATAATGGCTAAAAAAATAAAAGAGCTTGTAATTATAACCGGTCTTTCGGGCGCCGGCAAATCAACCGCAATCGGGTTTATGGAGGATATAGGCTATTATTGCATAGATAATATGCCGCCGGAGCTTTTAACCACCTTCCTTGACCTGATTTCAAAGCAAAAGGACAGTAAAATTGCAATCGTTATGGATATCCGCTCAACCGAAAATTTTGACGGCGTGCTGGATATTCTTGATCATCTTGAGGATTACGGCTATTCCGTAAAGGTGATTTATCTTGACATCAAGCTCCATGTAGCTCTAAAGCGCTATAAGCTCACAAGAAGAAAGCACCCGTACGCGGCTCGTTTTAACGGAGATATATCACAGGCGCTCGCCTATGAAAAGCAAATCATGACGCCTCTTCGCTCAAGGGCTGATTTTATTATTGACAGCTCCGATTTTACGGGCAACCAGCTCAGGACAAGGCTTACGCAGATCCTTGTGGGCGATGATAAGGATATTATGAATATCCATGTGGAATCCTTCGGCTTTAAGCACGGGATTCCCAACGAGGCGGATTTTGTTATAGATGTGCGCTGCCTGCCGAATCCCTATTGGGTGGAGGGGCTGCGCAACAAAACAGGGCTGGATAAAGAAGTGCGCGATTATGTGTTTTCCTTTGCGGAATCCAAAGAGCTTCTTGAAAAGCTTATAGGGCTCCTCGATTTCCTGAACCCGCTCTATATAAAAGAGGGCAAAAGCCAAATCGTTTTCGCCATCGGCTGCACGGGCGGCAATCACCGTTCCGTGGCGATCGCCGAGGCGCTTAAAGAACACTTTGAAAAGAAATGGGATAATGTTTCGGTGAACCACAGGGATATTTCAAGAAGCTGATTCCCTTGCGCAATGATTATTTTGACGAAAGGCTGTTGGCAGATGTCGTTTTCATCACAGGTCAAAAACGAGCTTGTTAAAACCGAATATGAAAGCCTCTGCTGCAAAAGGGCTCTGCTTTACGGCCTTTCGCTTTTCGGCAAAACCTTTTCCGAAAAAAGCGTTTCCCTGCAAACGGAAAACGAGCCTACGGCGCTGCTCTTTCAGTCGCTTATAAAAGAAATTTTTAATATCGGCGCGTCAGTCGTTCCTTCACCGCGCGGCAGGAATTTCACGGCATCTGTTTTAAGCAAAACAGATGCTCAAAAATTATTCAGAAGCTTCGGCCACAGCGGCGCGGAAAGCCTTAAAATCGACCACACCAACTTCAGGTGCGAAAACTGCGCAAAGGCGTTCCTCGCAGGCGCTTTTCTTGCGTGCGGCACCGTATCGGACCCTAAAAAGGATTATCATCTTGAATTTTCCGTGCCCTATTACAACCTTTCAAAAAGCCTCTTTACCTTGCTGGAGGAAATGGAGCTCGGTCCGAAATACACCAACAGAAAGGGCTATAACATCGTTTATTTTAAAGAGAGCGAATCTATTGAAAACTGCCTTTATATGATGGGCGCCACAGGCTCCATGTTTGAGTTGATGAATATCAAAATCTTTAAGGACTTCAGAAATAAGGCGAACCGCCAGGCAAACTGCGAAACGGCGAATATCAATAAAATGGTAAACGCCGTTACCGTGCAGATCGCCGCCATAGAAAAAATATGGAAAATCAAGGGCAAAAAATATCTTGCCGAGGGGCTTGAAAGCGTGGCGGAGCTTCGGTATGAAAATCCGGATTCAAGCCTTGCGGAGCTTGTCCAGCTCTATCCGGGACAGATAAGCAGGAGCGGCCTTAATCACAGATTAAAAAGAATCGTTGATATTGCGGAAAGCCTTTGAAACACGCTTTGTTAAAGCGCCGTTCTTCCGCTTGCAAGCTGCCTGCGGAAGCTTAAACAGGAAAGAAGAATAGATATGTTTACCCATCTCCATCTCCACACGGAATATTCGCTGCTTGACGGCGCCTGCCGCATCGAGCAGCTTGTTTTGCGTGCGAAAGAGCTGGGCATGACCTCCCTCGCCATCACCGATCACGGCAATATGTACGGCGCCGTTGATTTCTATAAAACCTGTAAGAAGCACGGCATTAAGCCGATCATCGGCTGTGAGGTATATGTTGCCCCCAGAACAAGATTTGACAGGGAAAAGGTGCTTGATAAGGATTATAACCACCTGATTTTGCTTTGTGAAAACGACGAGGGCTATAGAAATCTTATCAAGCTCGTTTCACTCTCCTATACAGAAGGGTATTACTATAAGCCGAGAGTGGATCACGATATACTTGAAAAATACCACGGCGGTCTGATATGCCTTTCCGCCTGTCTTGCGGGCGAGATCCCGCAGGCGCTCCTTGAGCGGGATTACGAAAAGGCAAAAAATATTGCCCTTTGGTACCGCGATGTGTTCGGGGAGAATAACTATTTCCTTGAATTGCAGGATCACGGAATCAAAGAGCAAAAAATCGTTGCCGAGGGCATACAGCGTCTTTACGAGGAAACGGGAATCCCCGTTGTGGTCACCAATGATACCCATTATATAGATAAAGCGGATTCCAAGGTGCAGCAGGTGCTGATCTGCATCGCAACGAACCATGTGCTCGGCGAAGACACGGGCCTTGAGTTTCACTCGCAGGAATTTTATTTGAAATCCGAGGAGGAAATGAAACAGCTTTTCCCGGAGCTGCCGGAGGCTGTTGAAAACACCTCTAAAATAGCCGAGCGCTGTAATTTTGATTTTGAATTCGGCAACACAAAGCTGCCTTATTTTGAAATAAAAGAGGATATAAGCCATTTTGATTATTTTCGCCGCAAGTGCTGTGAGGGGCTTGAGGCAAGATACGGCGCGCCGCCGCAGAAATATAAGGACAGGCTTGAATACGAGCTGCAAACCGTCAACAAAATGGGGTATACAGACTATTATTTAATAGTGGCGGATTTTGTTTCCTACGCAAAAAGCAAGGGCATCCCGGTAGGGCCGGGAAGGGGCTCCGGCGCGGGCTCGCTTGCCGCGTACTGCATGGGCATTACAGATCTTGACCCTATGAAATACGATCTTCTGTTTGAGCGCTTTTTAAACCCGGAACGCGTTTCAATGCCGGATTTTGATATAGATTTCTGCTATGAGCGCCGGCAGGAGGTCATAGATTATGTAACCGAGAAATACGGCGCAGACCATGTGGCGCAGATCGTTACATTCGGCACGCTGCAAACAAGGGCGGCTATCCGTGATGTGGGCAGGGTAATGGGAATGCCGTATGCCGCGGTGGATTCTGTTGCAAAGCTTGTTCCCAATGAATTTAAAATAACGATTGACGAGGCGGTTAAAAAATCCCCTAAATTAAAAGAGCTTATGCAGAAGGACAGCGGCGTGAACGAGCTTATCGAAACCGCAAGAAAGGTAGAGGGGATGCCCAGAAACGCCTCCACGCACGCGGCGGGTGTGGTCATTACGCACGATCCCGTGTCCTCCTATGTTCCGCTTGCAACAAACGACGGGCTTGTCGTCACCCAGTATGTCATGACGGAGCTTGAAGAGCTCGGGCTCCTCAAAATGGATTTTTTGGGCCTGCGCACGCTCACCGTTATCAATGACGCGGCAACGGCGGCAGGGATAGATATAGAAAATGTGCCCATAGACGACCCGGCTGTATACAAGCTGTTTGCCCGCGGGCAGACAGAGGGCGTTTTCCAGTTTGAATCAAGCGGTATGAAGCAGATGCTTATGAATTTGAAACCCACAAAGCTGGAGCACCTTATAGCCGCGAACTCGCTCTTCAGGCCCGGCCCCGCAAAGCAGATAGATACTTTTGTTGAAAATGCGCATCATCCGCAAAAGGTGCATTACGACCTGCCGCAGTTAAAGCCGATACTTGAAGATACCTTCGGCTGTATCGTCTATCAGGAGCAGGTTATGCAGATCCTGCGCACCCTTGCCGGCTATTCCTACGGCAGGGCGGATGTGGTGCGCCGCGCCATGAGCAAAAAGAAAAAGGATGTTATGGAGGCTGAACGCAAAAGCTTCCTTGAGGGCTGTCAAAAGAATAATATAGATATAAATATAGCACAGGCGATTTTTGACAGAATCGCGGAATTCGCCAAATATGCCTTCAATAAATCGCACGCCGCCTGCTATGCGCTTGTGGCATACCGAACGGCGTATCTCAAGCTCTACTGCCCGGCGCAGTTTATGGCAGCGCTGCTGACCTCCGTGTTGGATTCCTCCAACAAGGTGGCAAGATATATTGCCGAAAGCAAAAGGCTCGGCCTGCGCCTTGCCGTTCCCGATGTCAATTCGTCCATGAAGGGCTTTTCCGCAAACGGTAATGTCATCAATTACGGTCTGCTCGGAATAAAAAATCTCGGAACGGAATTTATAAACGATATTATAAAAGAGCGTGAAAACGGCAAGTATAAAAGCTTTTTCGATTTCTGCTCCAGACTTCAGACCTCTCATTTCAACCGCCGTGCCGTGGAAAGCCTCATCAGGAGCGGCGCGCTTGATTCCCTCGGCGCAAACCGCCGCCAAATGCTCCAGGCTCTGCCTGTTCTCTGCGCACAGCTTGAGGAAAAACGCCGCAAGACCATGTACGGGCAGGTGGGCTTTTTTGAGCTGGCGTCCTCCGGCGGTTCGTTTGCGGAGGATTTTGAACTGCCGCAGGTAGAGGAATTTCCCAAAGCAGAGCTCCTGAAAATGGAAAAGGAAATGACCGGCCTTTACCTTTCGGGCCACCCGCTCGATAAGTATGAGAAATGGATAGATTCCCTCGGCTATGCCAAAACAGGCGAATTGCTGGAATCCGCCAAAGCGGACTTTTCAAAATATAAGGACGGCGATAAGGTCACCCTATGCGGCATCATTTCGCATATCACGGTAAAGCAGACAAGAAACGGCGCGAATATGGCTTTTGTAACGGTGGAGGATATGCTCGGCAGTATAGAGATCATCATTTTTCCGAATCTGCTTCGGCCCGTGTCTGAGCTGCTTGTTCCGTCCGGCGTAATCACGGTCTGCGGTACGCTTTCCGTAGAGGAGGAAAAAGACCCTAAGCTCCTTGCAGATACGGTTCACGGCGCGCCGGATGAAAACGCAAAGCCCGGAAATAAAGATTCTGCCACGCAAAACGGAGCAAAAAAAAGCGCGAAGCGCAAAGGCCTTTTTCTGCGGTTTGAAAGCAAAGGCGATTTTAGAATAGAAAAATGCCAAATCATCTGCTCCATATTTGAGGGCGCATGTCCTTTATATTTTTACTATAAAGATGAAAAACGCTATGAATTGCAGGGCAGGCAGTGCTTTGTTGAGCCCAACAAAACCATGCTTTCCGAACTGAGCCGTATTTTAGGCGGCGAAAATGTTGCGTTTATTGAATGATTGCTATTGACTTTTTTATCAACAGCGAGTAAAATACTTTTCATGTGTGAATCTGTAAAACCGATGTGAAAAGCGATTTTTGATATATGAGGAGGATCATTTTATGAGAACGATTGCGGTTTTGACAAGCGGCGGAGACGCCCCCGGAATGAACGCCGCTGTTCGCGCGGTAGTAAGAACGGCTTGCGTAAACGATATACGCGTGCTCGGCGTTATCAGAGGCTATAACGGCCTTATAAACGGCGATTTCGTGGAGATGGATCTGCGCACGGTTTCAGATATTATCCACAGGGGCGGCACAAAGCTTTACAGCGCCCGTTCCGCCGAATTTGCCACGGAAGAGGGCATGAGAAAGGCAATAAGGACCTGCCGTGAAAACGGTATAGAGGGCGTTGTTGTCATCGGCGGCGACGGCTCTTTCAGAGGCGCGCGCGATCTTTCCGAACGCGGCATCCCGTGCGTGGGTATTCCCGGCACGATTGATAACGATATTGCCTGCTGTGATTATACTATAGGCTACGACACCTGCCTCAATACCATTATGGAATGTGTGGATAAGGTAAGGGATACAACGGAATCTCACGACCGCTGCACGGTTATAGAGGTCATGGGCAGAAGAGCCGGCTATCTTGCTCTTAATGCGGGTATCGCGGTGGGCGCAACCTCCATACTGATTCCCGAAATCAAATTCGATATCCAAAAGGATGTTATTGAAAGAATGAAGCGTACCCAGCGCACGGATAAAAAGCATTTCCTGATCGTGGTTG
This sequence comes from uncultured Bacteroides sp., assembly GCA_964405895.1. GTDB lineage: Bacteria > Bacillota > Clostridia > Oscillospirales > Acutalibacteraceae > Eubacterium_R. Next base: position 10,418 of record CAYOPQ010000053.1, read on the forward strand.
CAGAGGGCGTAGGCGTGGATGTTACCGAGCTTGCCAGGGAAATCCAAAATAAAACCGGCGTTGAATCCCGCGCCTGCATACTCGGCCATATCCAAAGAGGCGGCTCGCCCACGGTGAGGGACAGAGTTATGGCAACCCGTATGGGCCATTACGCCGTCAAGGAACTGCTTATGAAGAATATCGGAAACAGAGTCGTCGCCAGCCATAAGGGCGATGTTGTGGACTACGATATTTTTGAGGCGCTCAACATGACAAAGAGTATCGACCAGCATCTTTATCAGATAGCAATGGATGTTTCAATTTAAAAAATAATCCCCAGAAAAAAGCACTCCGCAAAAGAGTGCTTTTTTTTGTGCAATGACAGTCAGGGCGGAAAAATACAGCCTGTGTCAGCAGATAAAAACAGCCCCCTTTTCATAATTCCTGCATAAATTCATAAATCATAGATGAAAACGCCTAAATAAGCCGATTTCCTTGAATCAGAATGTTTTAAATTATAAACTGAGATTACCACAGTATTCATTTATTTAAGGGGGATTTCTTGTGAAGCATTCTGATATTATAAGAAAAATGACCTTGAAGCAAAAGGCGGATTATGTCACCGG
>CAYOPQ010000054.1:0-10962 GCA_964405895.1 uncultured Bacteroides sp.
TTTATTTGTATAAACAAACAGCAGGCACTGAAGTACCTGCTGTTTCTTTGGCGCAGATGAAGGGATTTGAACCCTTGAAACGGTGTTCGCCGTTTACACGATTTCCAATCGTGCTCCTTCGGCCAGCTCGGACACATCTGCACATATAAGGCGGTTTTTCACCGCCTATATAATTTACTATATTTTTCGGCAATAGTCAAGCCCTTATTTACAATTAATCGAGTACCTGGTAATATGCCGAGAACTGATTGAGCTTTGTTTCAAACTTATCCTTGGGCTGTTCCTTCGGCACTTCAACGGGGTATTTGCCCGTAAAGCAGCCGTCGCAAAAGCGCATGCCCGTATTTTCCGCAAGGTGGTGCGTTGCCTCAACGGAAAGATACGCAAGCGAATCCGCGCCTATAAACTCCGCGATCTCCTCAACGGTATTATATTTACAGGCAATCAGATTATCACTGCTGTCCACATCCGTGCCGAAATAGCACGGGTACTTAAACGGCGGCGAGGACACGCGCATATGCACCTCTTTCGCGCCCGCCTCGCGCAGAAGGCTCACGATTCTGGCGCAGGTGGTTCCGCGCACGATGGAATCGTCAATCATGATCACGCGCTTGCCCCTGATGTTTTCCTTAATCACATTCAGCTTTATGCGCACGGCGTCCTCACGCATATCCTGGCTGGGCTGGATAAAGCTTCTGCCTATATATTTATTCTTTATAAAGCCCACGCCGTACGGCACGCCGCTTACCGCGGAATAACCAAGCGCCGCGTCAAGCCCCGAATCGGGCACGCCGATAACAATATCCGCGTCCACAGGGCTCTCCTTGGCAAGGAATTCCCCCGCCTTCATTCTTGCGTGCTGAACAGACGCGCCCTCAATCACGGAATCCGGGCGCGCAAAATAGATATATTCAAACACGCACAGGCCGCCCGGCGTGCTTTGGCAATGCGTAGTGTCCGAGCTGAGCCCGGAGGTGCCGATGGTAAGAATTTCGCCCGGCTTTATATCCCTTATAAATTTTGCGCCTATGGTGTCAAGCGCGCAGGATTCAGAGGCAACAACATACGCCCCGCTCTCCGTTTTGCCTATGCAAAGCGGGCGGAAGCCCATAGGGTCCCTGAACGCGATGAGCTTTGTTGCCGTCATAACCACGCAGGAATAAGCGCCCTTCAGGCTGTTCATAACCTTTGAAACAGCCTCCTCCGTGCTTTTGCTGTGCAGGCGCTCTTTTACGATAGAATACGCTATGGATTCCGTATCCGACGTGCCGTGAAAGATGGCGCCGCCGAGCTCAAAGCTTTTTCTTATATCCTGGGCGTTCACAAGATTGCCGTTGTGCGCAACCGCAAGATTGCCCTTTATGTGCCTTATAACAAGCGGCTGTATGTTATTGAGGCTCTTGCCGCCCGTTGTGGAATAGCGCACATGGCCTATAGCCATATTGCCCTTGCCCAGGGCTTTCAGCTTTTCCTTTGTAAACACATCGGGAACAAGCCCGTCTCCCCTGTGCTGGTTAAAAACGCCGTCGTCATTAACGGCGATTCCGCAGCTCTCCTGCCCGCGGTGCTGAAGCGCGTAAAGCGCAAGATACGCCGAGCGCGCAACATAAGTGGTTTTATTTTCAAATATACCGAAAACGCCGCATTCCTCGTGGATACTGTTGAACATATATTACAGCCCTCTCTCCCGTTTTATCAGTTTGGTGTATAAAGATTTGCATACGGCCTTGAAGTTGCCGGAGTTAACTTTTTAAACGGTTTTGACATGATTTCTTTAAAATCCGCGTCAAAATATCTGCAATATTTTTTCACATAGCCCGCAAGCTCTTTTTCGTCCTCCTTTGTAAGGGAGGAAATTTTTATATTCTGCGAAAGATTTTCTTTCGGAAACGCGCCGCGCACATAGATCTTGCCGCCGTGCATTCCGGACGCGCAGTGCGTGCCGAAAAGCTTTTCGCCGCGCTTCATATTCAGCCCCAGCAGCACAATCGTGCCGCCCGCCATATATTCGCCGAGGAACGAGCCCGCGTTCTGCCCGATAACGATAACGGGCTTCATCTGCTCAAATTCCTTCATATGTATGCCGCCGCGGCAGGCAACATTATCGCGCACATAGATGCTGCCGTCCCTCATGCCGTAGCCGAGGGCGTCGCCGCTGTGGCCGTGAATAACAATCTCTCCGCCGTTCATGGTGTTGCCGACGGCGTCCTGCCCGCTGCCGTAAACCAGTATCCTGCCGCCGTTCAGATAGCAGGCAAGGTCGTTGCCCGGCGTTCCGTGTATCTCTATGGATTTGCCGCTGTCCAGCGCGCAGCCGATATAGCGCTGGCCGTTTACATTCTTAACGGTCACCCTGCTTTTTTTGGAAAGCTCGGCGCCTATCATACTGTTCAACGCCTCATATCTTTGCAGCCCTGCTTCTATACTCATAAGGCAGCACCTCCCGTTGTCAGCTTATCCGTTCTTACCTCTCTGCTGTACAAGAACAGAGACGGCGTATCCATTATATCGCCCTCAAGCGAATCCAGCGCAACGCCGTTTGCAATGATATTTGTGTAAATACCGGCGTTTTCGCTTGCGTTAATCAGCACATAGCCCACAAGCCTGTTGCCCTCAAAGATAAGGCGCTTATAGGAATCGCCCTGCGTTTTTATTTTATCACGGTACTGCCCGCCCTTGGCGTTGATAAGCCCGCAGGTGCATATCCGCAGCCCGTAAAAATCAATGGCGTTTACGCTGTACGCCCCGGCGGCTTCATATTCGCCGCCCGCCATATTGGCGCCCGCGGCAATACCCTGGTACACCGCGTTCGGCCAAAGCGCTATGATTTTCTCGGAGCCGTCCAGCATATCAACGGAAACCGTGCAGTCCCCGGCGGCGTAAATATCCTTGTCGCTCGTCTGCATGGTTTTCTGGTCTATGATAATGCCTCTGTTTACGGCAAGCCCTGCCTTTTCGGCAAGCGCCGTTTCGGGGCGCACGCCCACGGCGATTACAAGCACATCGCAATCCAGCTTTTCGCCGCTCCTGAGCACAACGGATTTAACCGCGCCGCCCTTTACCTCCGCCTTTACAACGGTATTTTCAAGGTGGAAGCAAAGCCCGTGCCCCTCAAGATACTTTTTAACGGAAACGGCGCTTTTCTCATCAAGAATGGACGGCAGCACACGGGGCGAAAGCTCCGCCACATGCACGCTTTTGCAGATTTTGGAGAGTCCCTCCGCCGCCTTCATGCCGATAAGCCCCGCGCCTATGACAACGGCTCTTGTATTTTTGTTGACCGCCTTTTTGAGCGCCTTTGCGCTTGCGAGGTCAAGAAAAGTAAACACATTCCTGCAGCCCTGCGCGTTTTCCACAGGCGGCACAAAAGGCTTGGACCCCGCCGCAATGCAAAGCCTGTCGTAGGGATAATCCTTTCTGCCGGCTCTTACGCACTTCTTTTCCCTATCTATCTTCGTGACCTCGGCGCCGGTAATGATTTTAATATTATTATCGGCATAAAACTGCGGCTTCCTTAAAAACATCTTTTTTTCTTCCACAGCGCCCTTGAGCAGATAGCTGATGGACGGGCGGCTGTACGGCAGGTGATCTTCCTTTGTTAAAACAGTGATTTCGCCGTTTTTATCCGTTTTCCTGATTTGCTCCGCCGCCGCAAGTCCCGCGGCGGACGCGCCTATAATCACATACTTCATCACTGCTCACCTCCCGCCTGTGCCCAGACAAGCGCCCGGTTGGGGCAGTTCTTAACGCACTGCGGCTCCTCTCCGGAGCAAAGATCGCACTTGAGCGCGATTTTGCCGGGCTTTATACACCCGTAAGGGCAAACCGCAAGGCAGGTCATGCACCCTATGCACTTGCCTTCGTCAACAGAAACTATGCCTGTTTTCTTATCCTTCTGCATCGCGCCGGTTATACACGCCTTAACGCACGCAGGGTCGTCGCAATGGCGGCAATTTACCGCTACGGAAGCCTCCCTGCCGCCCAAAACCGTGACGCGGGCAACGGGCGCGGGCTCCTCTTCCTTATACGCTGTAACAATATCCTTTGATTTGCTGTGCGCCGTTTTGCAATATACCTCGCAAAGACGGCAGTTGATGCAAAGATCTTCACGCGCAAAAACTTTTTTCACTGCCATCCCTCCTTATTCTCCGGCGTGCTTGATGCCCAATATCTCAAGCTCTTTTTCCGTTAAGCCTATACCGCGCAGCATAAGCCTGTTGCCGCGCAGCGAATCTATTGAATTTATACCCATGCCGCCCATGATCTCTTTTATCTCATGGTTCCACGCCTTAACAAGATTGACAACGCGCTGATAAGCGATTTCCGGGTTCAGCCTTCTTGTAAGGTCCGGGCGCTGGGTGGCTATGCCCCAGTTGCACTTGCCCGTATTGCAGGTCTGGCACATATGGCAGCCCATCGCGATAAGCGCGGCCGACGCGATATAGCACGCGTCCGCGCCGAGAGCGATTGCCTTAACAATATCTGCGGAGCAGCGGAACGAGCCGGCGGCAACAAGCGATACATTTGAGCGTATGCCCTCGTCGCGCAGCCTTTGGTCCGCCGCTGCGATTGCCAATTCGATCGGTATGCCCACATTATCCCTGATCCTTGTGGGCGCGGCGCCCGTGCCGCCTCTGTAGCCGTCTATAACGACCATATCGGCGCCTGCTCTTGCAACGCCGGAGGCGATCGCGGCAATGTTGTGGACTGCCGCTATTTTTACCGAAACGGGCTTTTCGCCGTTCGTTGCCTGCTTTAATGACCATATGAGCTGGCGCAGGTCCTCTATGGAGTAGATATCGTGGTGCGGCGCCGGTGAAATCGCGTCCGACCCAACGGGGATCATTCTGGCGTTGGATACCTCAACATTTACTTTCTCGCCGGGCAGGTGGCCGCCGATACCCGGCTTCGCGCCCTGTCCTATTTTTATTTCTATAAAGCTTGAATTAAGCAGATAATCTTTATAAACGCCGAAACGGCCGGATGCAACCTGCACACCCGCGTATTTGCCATAATCCTGCAAATCGCTGTGCAAGCCGCCCTCACCCGTGTTGAACACGGTGCCGAGCTCCTTTGCCGCCATCGCAAGCGACTTCTGCGCGTTCAGGCTGATAGAGCCGAAGGACATGGCGGAAAACATGATGGGCGTTTCCAAAACCACCTGCGGAGGCATCTCCGTAAGGGATTTTCCTTTTTTCTTCACCTGCATTTTATCCGGCTTTCTGCCGAGAATCGTGCGTATCTCCATAGGCTCGCGCAGGGGGTCTATGGAGGGGTTCGTTACCTGTGAGGCGTTAAGCAGCATCTTATCCCAATAAATCGGGTACGGTTTGGGGTTGCCCATAGCGGAAAGCAGCGTTGAACCGGTATTCGCCTGGCGGCATATTTCCTGCTGGTAATCTGCCGTCCAGTTTGCGTTTTCCCTGTAATCGCAAACATATTTTTCTATTCTCAAGGCGCCCGTGGGGCAAAGATCCACGCACCTGTGGCAGGCAACGCAGCTGTCCGACTTGGAAATAACCGTTTTTCCGTCCTTGGGGGAATACATATGACATTCATTTGCGCACTGCCTTACGCAGCAGCCGCAGTCTATGCACAGTTCCCTGTCCCTGACTACCGTAAATCTTCTCGGAATATAATTGATCATTTAGAGCCGCCCTCCTTTTCATCAAGCTCCAGCGGAACAAAAACAGGCTCTGCGCCGCTGACGCTCCATACCTTTTCCGGATTGGGGCATACAATTCTGATCGCCGACTCCTCTGACGCAAAATACGCCCTTGTGCCCTTTGTTGCCGCCGTGAGCGAACGCAGCTTCAGGCGGTCGTTGATTGCAAGAAGCCCTTTGTTTGAGCCGAGGATAACGGAAAACGGCCCGTTTACGAGCGCGGCGTTGTAAATGGCGCGCAGGGTGGTAAAATATTTTTTCTTTTCCGGATCCATTCTGTCTATCTCGTCCCATTCGGGGGCGGTAAGAACATCCGCCGCAACCTCAATGGGCAGACCGTGGTGACGGATAAGATGGTCAAACAGATATGTAATAACCTCTGTATCCGTCTGCATGGTGCAGACATATCCGAACTGCTCTATGTAGCGCCTATTGGCATCGTAGGAAGAAATCTCGCCGTTGTGAACGATTGACCAGTCCAGAATATTGAACGGGTGAGAGCCGCCCCACCAGCCCGGCGTATTTGTAGGGAACCTGCCGTGCGCCGTCCACAGATAGGCGTTATACTGATCCAGCATATAAAATTCGCCTACATCCTCCGGGTAGCCCACTGCCTTGAAGCAGCCCATATTTTTGCCGCTTGAAAAGATAAACGCGCCGTCTATATGCTGGTTTACGCGCATAACGGACTGAACGGTGTATTCCTCCTCGTCCATACGCGCCTCGCGCATACGCACCTTATTTGGCTTCGCAAAATAGCGCCATATATCGGGCCCGTTTGCTATTGATTCAACCTTTTTGGTCGGTATTTTTTCAGACACATCCACATTGAAGTGCTTAAAAAGATAATCCTCGCACTCATTTTTTGCCTTTGCGCTTTCATAGAAAACATGGAAAGCATAATCGTCCGCATGCTCCGGATAAATACCATACGCGGCGAAGCCGCCGCCGAGTCCGTTTGAGCGGTCGTGCATGAGCGCAATTGACTTGATAATCTCAGAACCGTTGATCTTTCCGCCCTTACGGTCTATGATAGCCGCTATCGCACAGCCGGACGGAATCCTGACCTGCCCCTCTTTAAGCATTTTAACTCCTCCTTCAGAAGTTTTCACACTGCAATTATACGGCGAAACCGCATTATTTACAATGAAAATAATATATTTTCATCATTTTATAAAAAAATACGCAGGCTCAGCGCCGCATATATATAAAATTTTCACTAAACAAAAATAATCTTTGTTAAATACTTACAATATTATTTAAATAAAAAATAGAAAAGAATCAAAATTTAGGCAATATTTGATAAATTTTAAAGGCTCGGCGCCGCTTATAAAAGACGGAAAAACCGAAAAACCGGTTTGACACTTTTTACCGGCGGCTTTATAATCTAATCACAAATACCGTTAAGACGGGGTGGGAATATGCGTAAAACGAAAAAGCTGCCGAAAGCCGCAAAGGCGCTTATAGCCGTAATCTGCGCAATAGCCGTTCTTGCAGCGGCTGCGCTTCTATCCGCCGGCTACCGTTCGGACCCGGCGAGCATAGAATATTTTGAAACAGACAACCCGTATATTTCGGCAAACGGCTCTGCACAGATAAGCGCGCACCGCAGCGGCGCCGGCATTATGCCGGAGGAAACCATGATGGCTTTAAAATACTGCGCGGAAAACAGCGAATTTTCCGTTGACTGGTTTGAATTTGACCTGCATATCACAAAGGACGGCGTGCTTGTTCTGCTGCACGACGATACGCTGGACAGAACCTCGGACAGCGAAGCCGTCTTCGGCGAGGAAGATGTCCGCCCCGAGGATAAAACCTATGAAGAGCTGCGCCAACTGAACATGGGCGCCTGTTTTGAAAATGACGACGGCGAAATGCCGTATGCCGATTTGAGCGGGGACGAGGTGCCGGACGATTTAAGAATCGTGCGCGTTGAGGACGCGCTGGACTATCTTGAATCCGCAGGAAACGGCGGCTATAACTATATTATTGAAATCAAAAACAGCGACGAGCTCGGAAAAGAAGCGCTGGATGTGCTCTATGAAATCCTTGTCGAGCGGGATTTGCTTTCACGCGTTATATTCGGCACCTTCCACGAGGAGGTTTCACAGTACGCCGACGAGAAGTACCCGGATTTAAACCGCAGCGCAACAATAAAGGAGGTTCTTGCATTTTACTTTGCCGCGATAACGGATGACGATGATTTTGAAGCGAGCTACACGGCGCTCCAGATACCCTACAGCATGCCGTACCGCCTTATCGTCAATCTGGGCACGGCGCAGGTCATAAACTATGCGCACGAGCACAATATTGCCGTGCAGTACTGGACGATAAATGACAAGGAGGATTTTGACTACCTGAGTTCAATCGGCGCGGACTGCATTATGACCGATTATCCCGATGTTATGAGCGGCGCCGCGCAGTGAAATAAAAAATAAGATAACAAAAACGGGGTGTGCCGCTTTTGCGGTGCGCCCCGTTGAACTTTTATTCGGCCGACGCGGAATAAACCGCGCCGACCTTAACGGCATTGCTGCCAAAGAGAGGGTAAAATTATTTTTTAAGGTATCTGTTGACTTCCCACTGGGATACCTGTGTTCTGTACTCATCCCACTCGTTTTTCTTGCCTTCAATGTAAGCGTTGAAAATGTGATCGCCCACAGTTTCCTTGATAAACGGATCCTTCTCCGCCTCATAAACAGCTTCAATAAGGCTGCCGGGAAGGCAATCTATATTTTCCTCTTTGATCTCGTCCGAATTGAGCCCGAATACATTATAATCTACGGGAGCGGGAGGGGTCAAGCCTTTTTTGATACCGTCAAGACCTGCCGCAAGGCAAAGCGCCATCTCAAGATACGGATTGCAGGTGGGGTCCGGGCAGCGGAGCTCAACACGGGTGCCCTTGCCGCGGGCTGCCGGGATTCTTACAAGGCATGAGCGGTTGGAAGCGGACCATGTCAAATAACAGGGAGCCTCATAACCGGGAACAAGTCTCTTATATGAATTTACGGTCGGGTTTGAAAACGCCGCGATACCTTTGATATGCTCCATGATACCGGCAATGAAATGGTAAGCCGTTTCTGAAAGACCGAGCTCGTCAGACGGGTCGTCAAAGGCGTTTGACCCGTCAGAAAGATTGAAAAGGCTCATATTTGTGTGCATACCGGAGCCGTTGATGCCGTGAATCGGCTTGGGCATGAAGGTGGCGTGAAGACCGTGCTTTGTGGCGTATGTTTTAACTACATGCTTGAAGGTCATAACTCTGTCTGCCGTGGTCATAACATCGTCAAATCTGAAGTCAATCTCGTGCTGGGATTCGGCAACCTCATGGTGAGAAGCCTCAATCTCATATCCCATCTCTTCAAGCGCAAGGCAGATATCACGGCGGCAGTTCTCGCCGGCGTCATTGGGATTCAGATCAAAATATCCGCCCGTATCGGTAAGATCGGTTGTAGCGTTTCCGTTTTCGTCACGCTTAAAGAGGAAGAACTCAAGCTCGGGGCCTACATTGAAGCCGAAGCCCATTTCATTTGCTTCCTTAATAACCTTACTAAGTATATTTTTGGGGTCGCCCATAAACGGAGTCTTATTATCCGCCATATAAACGGAGCAGATCAGACGGCCGGTTGTTTTGCCGCCGAAAGTTCTCCACGGGAAGATTGCCCAGGAATCAAAATCCGGATGAAGATACATATCGGATTCATTGATTCTTACAAAGCCGTCAATCGAAGAGCCGTCAAACATACAGTCGTTATCAAGCGCTTTTTCAAGCTGTGAAGCGGTAACCGCAACATTTTTCATGAGACCGAATACATCGGTAAACTGAAGTCTGATGAACTCAACATTTTTTTCTTTTGCGTCCCTTAAAATGTCCTCTTTGGTAAGCTTGCTCATAAAACATATAACTCCTTATATAATAAAAAGATAATAAAGCAGTATCCAAAAACAATAAAAGGGCGTTCCGAAAAAACTCCGGAACGCCCTTGTTCTGAATACAATATCATTATATTTACACATTTTGCAAAAGTCAACCGTTTTTCTTAATTTTGTTTGACCTATAATTTTTACACATAAAAACGACTGTACATTTGTGCATATTCCACAAAGGCGAAATTAATCAATTTCCAGAAATTCCTCGCTGATAATATCCTCTACTAAGCTGGTAAAATATTCCGGCGTTGCGCCGCTTTGCGCGTGGGATTCGCCGAGCGCCTCGGTATAATCGGAAAGCTTGTATACGGAAAACTCATAGCCGCTGCCCGTATTCGTATACCAGCTCACAACGGGAACAAGGCTTGCGGAGGTGATTGTGATTTCGCCGTCTTCTTTTTCTATGGTTATCTTTGCCATGCCGCCGCAAAGCTGGCTCAGACCCGTCTGATGGGATATAAAATTGCCGAGCGAATAGTAAACAAGCATTTTCTTGCCGGTGGTTTCGTTTTCCACCCATTCAACGGGCTGAAGCACATGCGGGTGCGTGCCTATGACGATATCCACGCCCAAATCCGAAAACAGCTGCACATACTCAAGCTGATATTCCGAAACGGTGGTGCTGTATTCCGTTCCCCAGTGCGGGAAAACGATAACAACATCCGCGTTTTCCCTTGCCGTGGTAACATCGCTTGTTATTTTATCCTCATCCATCATATTGACGCACCACGGCGTACTTTCCGGAATGGAGATGCCGTTGGTGCCGTAGGTATAATTCAGTATCGCGAAGCGGATTCCGTTTTTCTCATAATAAACGATGGAATTATAATCCTCTTCGCTGTCGTTGGTGCCGACATGCACAACCTCCGGGTGCTCGTCAAAGAACAGACATTCCTGCTCTATGCCCGCATAGCCCTTATCCAGCGAATGGTTTGTGGCGCAGGTGAAAATATCAAAGCCCGCCTCAATTGCCGCTATGCCGATTTCCCACGGCGAATTGAAGGTGGGATAGCCCGTATATTCAAATTCACTGCCGCCCAAAATCGTTTCCTGATTGATAACGGCAATGTCCGCCGCGGATATATCGCTTTTGATATTTGCGTAAAACGAGGAGTAGTCCAGCGTTCCGTCCTCCTGCTCGCCCGCGCTGATCAGCGTATTGTGAATCAGATTATCCCCTACGGCGACAAGCGTTACGGTGGATACCGATTCCGTCGTTGCCTCCGTCGTGGTTTCCGACGAGGTTTCGGCTGTAGGCGTTTCACCGTCCAGATTCTTCGTTATGTGCCCGCTTACGGCAAAGCCGCACACAACAAGCACCGCCAGCACAACGGGTATAATAACGCCCGCAAGCTTCTTTCTTTTAT
>CAYOPQ010000055.1:0-10344 GCA_964405895.1 uncultured Bacteroides sp.
AGGGCAGACGCTCCGAGAACGGCGCCGCCGACTGCCGCAGCTGTTTTTGCGGCGCTGGACCATTCTTTTTTTCCGTTTTGAACATTTCCGTTTATATTTCCGGTAAGCGAAACGCCGCATTGAGGGCAAAAATTAACGCTGTCCGCAATAGCAGCGCCGCAATTTGAACAATAAGTTGCCATTTTATTCAACTCTCCTTTCGCAGCTTGTTTGCGCGGATACCTGCTGCCGCATTTTCCGATTCCGGAATATTTGACAATTTAAGTTTTTCGCGCTATAATTATTTGACAATACAAATGTATTGCCGATATAACTATATCACAATTCGGCCTATGCATCAAGGCAATCGGGCTCGGACTGAACAAAAACGGCATATTTTGTTCTGCCAAACAGGAGGATATATAAAGATGGGTCAAACAGAATTGGAAAAAAAGAATGTATTAAGGCTTTCCAACGAAGAATCTCACAAGCTTACAAAGGAATGTATTCAGACGGCGCTGATTGATATTATGACAAAAAAGCCGTTTAACAAAATTACCGTAAGCGAGGTCATTACGCGTTCCGGCATTTCACGGTCCGCCTTTTACAGAAATTATTCCTCAAAAGAAGATGTTATCAAAGAAATCTGCTGCGAAGCGTTCGGCAGCCTGAAAGCGCTTGCGCTTTCCGCGAACGCGCAGGGGGATACATATTCCTTCTTTTACGGAATCTTTACGGCAGTGCGCAAGCATGAAAAAAGCATCCGCTTATTGATGCAGGTAAATATGTCGCAGATATTGCCTGAAAGCGTGTCGCTGATCTCCGTGGCGGAAATGCTTTGGCCGTCCGCTGCGCCCGAAGACCGCTACCGTAACTCCGCTTTGGAGGGCGCCTGCAACAGGATTTTATATGACTGGTTCCAAAACGGAATGAAAGAGAGCGAGGCGTATATGGCAAAATTTTGCAATGACTTAACCAAGCGTATATAACTGCCGCATAAAAAAACAGCGGGCTGTTCATCAGAAACAGTCCGCTGTTCAGTTTTATAAGCGACGGGCGCATGTGCCGTGGGTTTTCGCCTTGCTTTACGCGGAGCGGTCCTCAATCGCCTGGGCGATGGCGCCGAAGAGCGAAAGCTCATCTTCATACGGCAGGTCATAGCTGTAGTTCCAAACCATAACGCCGCCGAGTCCGGCGTCAAGCGCGTAGGCTGTTTTATCATAAATCATCTGCCAGCTGTTATAATAGCGGTCGGGAGCGTCCTCCTCTTGTGTTTCTTCACGCCCCTCAACAGACCATGTTGCCACATTATTGTATTTGCCGAGCTGCTGCGCGTCTGTGGAGTAAGAATACCAATACAGACCGCCGTCCGTCGGGCGCGCATAAAACGGCATGCCGAGATCAATATCCTCTGCGCTGTAACCGAGGCTCAAATATCTTTTTACCAGGCTGCTCGCCGTGTTGGAGAAGGAGGCGTGGTAACCGTCCGAGTCAAAGGAATCATAGCCCATTACCTCCGAAACATCCAGCGGGCCGATAAACAAAATCTCCCAAAGATTTTTCCATACGGGCATCGCGGCGCCGATTTGGTATTTGCCGTCAGTCTCAGATTTCAGCGCGGAGAGGAAACGGCTGTATGTAAACCAGTCAATAAAGGTGCGCGGGTATTCGTAGTCAAAGTAGATGCCGTCAAAGTCGTTTTCCTCGGCGCACTGTATCAGCGCCTCAATCAGCGTATCCCGGTTGTCTCCGAACGCCATATTGTGAAGCTCGCATTTTTCCGCAGACTGCTCGTCCTCCGGCGTGTCCTCGGAAGCGTCCGGCCCGAGGAAATTGCAGTGTAAGCGCACATCGCGGTCGCCTATGACCTCGCGCAGGTTGGCAATCGCGGTTTCAAAAACCGTTTCGCCGTCCACCGTTGTTCCGTCGTCCAAAGTGAGGTCCGGGTAATAAAGTGTGCCCTCCTCGGTGAAATAAACGCCGCCGAAGAATATGACATCTGTGATCACATCAAAGCTGCCCGCCTGTATGCTCAGACTGTCCATATCATACGCAACAGCCGCGGTTATGTATGCCGTTACCCTGAAATCCTCTGCGTCCGCAGCCTCTGATTCAAACGCCTCAACCTCTTCTATTACAAACGCGTTGTCTGCGCTTTCAATGGTAATGCGGATCGCGTCGGTTTCAACGGCGGAAAAAGCGCAGTAGCGGTAGTCGCCGATTCTGTCGTCCTGGGCGTATATCTGCTCGTATTCGCCGTCTATTCTTGCTTCAATGGTAAAGCCGCAGCAGTTTGTGCCGTCCTCGCGCAGCGTGACCGTGTTGAGCGTGACCGTGTCTGAAAATTCAGCCGTATAGACCGTGCCCGTATCGCCCGCGCTGCCTGAAAATCCGCTGCCGTCTATTTCTCCGTTTTCAACGGAAAGGACAGCGTCATCTATCAGATTGTTGTCCACCGTTATGTATGCCTTGCTCTGGTTAAACATTGAAAGCCCTGTGCACAGCAGCGCGATCACTGCCAGAATGGCTATTATGCACACCAGCACGCGCAGAAAGATTTTGAGCTTTCTCTTTTTTCCTTTGTTTTCCGTTCCGTCTGCCATATCCATACCCCGCTTTACGCTGATTTCAACTCATATTGCTATCCATAATATGCAAATATGATCAAATCTTTTATTTCGGAAACACGGTTTCCATTCTTTACTAAAGAATACGATATTTGCGCCGCAATGTCAATAAGCGCAGCCCCATATTTCAGCACTTTGGCGGAAAAATTCTTTTTAAAATCATATTGCGCAGCGCAAAAACGGGCAAAACGGCGCGCTTATTTTTTATTCTTTTCTTGCAGTATACAAAAGCGCCTGCTATAATTAATTTAGGGTTATTTTACCCTTTTTAGAAAAATAAGCGTACAACCGCATAGAAAGGGAAGTGAATCTGTTGAGCAAAAAGCTAAGCTTTAAAAATTACGCCGGATATACGATGGTGGACTTTGCAAACAATCTTGCGTTTTGCGTAATGAGCTCGTATTTAACCGTGTATTGCAATGATATTCTGGGCATTTCGGGCGCCGTTGTCAGCGCCATTTTGATTGCCGCCAGAATCTGGGACGCTGTTAACGACCCCATTATGGGCTTCCTTGTGCAGCGCCGCCGGCCGCGGAAAAACGGCAAATATAAGCCTTTTATCCTTTACGGCGGCATACCGCTTGCCGCCGCGTCCGTTTTGGTTTTCACCAAGGTCAGCGATAATGTGCAGTTCAACACCCTTTGGGTTGCGTTCTTTTATATCGCGTACGGTATGCTGTATACCGTTTTGCTTGTGCCTTACGGCTCGCTTGCCAGCGTAATGACCAATCGTGAGGATGAGCGTTCGCTGCTTTCGGTGTGCCGTTCAATCGGCGCCGGAATCGGCAATCTGCCCACATTCATTTTCCCTCTGTTTGTTATGACGGCAGGCGTTTCGGGCAACCAAATGGATTCAAACCGCCTGTTTCTCGCCATGGTTGTCATCGGTATTGCCATGTGCGTCATTTACGGCGTTTCCTATAAATGTATTGAGGAAAAGATTGTGATAGAGCCGGATAAGGAAAAAACAAAGGCCGTAACCGTAATCAAAAACATTCTGAAAGACAGAGCGTTTATTGTGATGAGCCTGCTGGGCTGCCTGCTCATGGCTGTGCAGATGTATACAAATACCGTGAATCTGTATCTTTTTAAGGATTATTTCCAAAACAGCTCCATAAACACCGTTTATATGGTGGTTTCCTATGCTCCGATGGTCGTCATGATGCCGTTTGTCAATAAAATGATCAAGAAATTCGGCAAAAAGGAGATTTGCGTTGCCGGTCTTGCGGTTTCCTCCGTTGCCAGCTTTTTAACATACGCGCTTCAGATAGGCAAGGATAATGTGTGGACTTTTATTGTTCTCGCGATGTTCGTAAATGTCGGAATCGGATTCCTAACCTTGGAAGTTTGGGCAATGGCTGCCGATATCATCGATCATCAGGAATGGAAAACCGGACACCGTGAGGAGGCTTCCAATTACGCCATTTTTACCTTTATGCGCAAGGTGGGGCAGGCTATCGCCGCGCTCGCGCCCTGGTTTGTAAGCCTTGCGGGGTATGACAGCTCCAAAGCCGGCAGCGGTGTTTCTCAGGGCGAGGCGGTTTTGAACGGCATGTATGATGTGGCTACGATTGTTCCGTTCGTTTTATTTGTCATTATGCTGGCGCTTGCCGTTTTGTATCCGCTGAATAAGAAAACCACACAGCAAATGCACAGGGCGCTTGCCGAAAAGCATGAAAATATGCAGATAGAAACCGCTTGAGCGTAAAGGGGGCAGACATCATGAAAAAGCCGAATCTTGTTTATGTTTTTGCCGATCAGCTGCGCTGGGCAAGCGTAGGCTTCAACGGGGACGATTATGCCGAAACGCCGTGCCTGGACAGGCTTGCGGAATCCTGTGTAAATATGGAAAATGCCTTTTCGGGCCACCCGGTCTGCTCGCCGTACCGCGCTACGCTGATGACGGGCAAGCACACTGCCGGCGGCACGGGAATGGTCATCAATGAGCTGCGCATAAATCCAAACCACCGCACCTTTGCGCATGTGCTTTCCGAAAACGGCTACGCAACCTCCTATATCGGCAAGTGGCATATGTACGCAGCAAGGCTCGGCGATCATTATAATGTAAAAAACTCATATATCCCGCCCGGTGAAAACCGCCTGGGGTTTAACGAATATTTTGCAGCATATAATTTTCACCATGAATATTACGCGCCGAAAGCGTATTACCACCTTGATTCGCCGGAAAAAATATATTGCAGCGGCTATGAGCCGGACTGCCAGACGGATCTTGCCATTGAGCGCTTGAAATATCATCAAAAGGACGAAAGACCGTTTGCGCTGTTCCTTTCCATAGGCACTCCGCATGACCCGTGGACGCCGAAAAATGTGCCGCCGGAATATTATCGGCGGTTCAAGGATACGCAGTTCCCCGTGCCGCCGAACTATAAAAAGCATAACGACCCGTATGCGGACGGCTGGGCAAGATTCCTGCCGGGCAAGCGCGCAAAGCTCAACAGCTGGAAGCAGGTATACTACGCAATGACCTCAAATTTGGATTATAATGTGGGCAGGCTGTGGGATTATATTGAACAATCGGGCTTGGCGGAGAACACGATTTTTGTATTTACCTCGGACCACGGCGAAATGTTCGGCGCGCAGGGGCGCCACGCGAAAAATATTTTTTATGACGAGGCTGTTCGCGTGCCGTTTCTTATAAAATGGGGCGGCAGGCTGCCGGCGGTCAGAAATAAAACGCCGTTCGGTACCGTGGATATTATGCCCACGCTGCTCGGCATGATGGGTATGGAGCCGCCGCAGGGCGCGCAGGGGCGCGATCTCAGTAATATTGTTTTAAACGGCGGCTTTGAAAAAAACGATTGCCTGCTGATGGGCACGGGCCCTACCGCGATTTACGGCAACGGCACGGAATGGCGCGGTCTGCGCTCGGAGCGGTATACATATGCCGTCTATAAACGCGGCGCGAAGGAGTTCCTTTTTGATAATCGTGAAGACCCGTATCAGCTGAATAATCTGGCTGCCGACCCGCGGTATGCCGAATTAAAAGCGCGTATGAAAGCGGAAATGTACCGCCAAATGAACGCGATAGGCGACCGCTTCCGCAAAAACAGCTTTTACCGCCGCCATTGGGTAAAGCGCCGCAGGATTCAGGTTACAACAGGCGAAACGGGCGCGGAATAAACGGCAAAAAGCTTAAATCCCGAATTGCGGGCGGCAAAACAATAAGGAGCAGGATATATACACAGCACAGCGTGCATGCCTTGCTGTGTATATTTTTATATCTTTATTTAAAATACAGCGCAAAACAGGTGAATATAAATTTGTGCTTATTCCGTTCATGTGCTGCTGTCAGAAAACGCATGACACAGAACCTAAAAAAGAGCCCTGTGAACTTGCTTGTTCACAGAGCTCTGTAGTGATACAAAACAGAAATTTATAAGCTATTGTTCCGAGGTAATTTCATCAAATGAAGTATATTTTTATTCTTCACCCTGAAGAGCGTCATACCCGGTTTCTCCGGTACGAACCTTGACTACCTCTTCCACATTATAAACAAAAATCTTTCCGTCGCCGATTTTTCCGGTATAAAGTGTCTTTTTGGCGGTTTCAATTACTAAAGCCACCGGCACCTTAGCAACCACGATATCAATCTGGAGCTTCGGCATCAGGTTAATACTCATGGCAACGCCGCGGTAATACTCCGTTTTGCCCTTCTGGACGCCGCATCCCTGAACCTGCGCCACCGTCATACCGGTAACGCCTATATCGTTCATGGCAGACTTGAGCTGCTCAAATTTGGACGCGTTGCAGATAATGGTTACCTTGGACAGCTTCACATCGGAAGCAGTCGTGTTAACGGAAGACACAACCTGTACAGGAACAGCTTCATCCATAGACGCTTTATCGTCAGCCGAAACAGGCTCCGGGAACGCGTTCGCGGCAGGGATGGAGGTTAAGTTTTGAGCAGGTGTAAAGTCCGCATAGGCAGAGGGAAGACCGTGCTCAGTGGGATCAAGACCGGCGATTTCTTCCTCAGCGGAAACGCGAAGTCCAATCGTGGCTTTGATGAGCTTGAACACAATAGTCATAACAACGGTTGTATACGCTGCGATACATACTACGCCCAGGCACTGGATTCCCAGTAGGGAGAATCCGCCGCCGTAGAACAGACCGCCGTCGGTAGCCAAAAGGCCAACCATAATTGTACCGGTAAGACCGCAGCCTCCGTGAACGGCAACGGCACCTACAGGATCATCCACATGGAACTTATTGTCCAGAACTTCAACGATTACCACTACAAGTATACCGGTAACGATACCCACAACAGCAGAACCCAGCGCGTCTAAGTTTGCGCATCCGGCGGTAATTCCGACTAAACCTGCCAGAGGCGCGTTCAAGCACATACCTACATCGGGCTTGCCGTTTTTAATCCAGGTGAACAACAAGCATGCAACAGTCGCTACAGCGGGCGCGATGGTTGTATTTCCAAGGATTCTTGCCATCTCTGTGGCGTCAGAAGCAGCCGCGCCGTTAAAGCCGTACCAGCAGAACCACAGGATGAACACACCCATAGCCGCAAGCGGAATGTTATGCCCTAAAATAGCGCGGGATTTTCCTTTTTCATCGTATTTGCCGATACGGGGCCCTAACATGATTGCGCCGATCAGAGCGGTGATACCGCCTACCATATGAATAACCGAGGAGCCGGCAAAATCAATGTAGCCCAGGTTCGCTAACCATCCCTGGCTGTTCCAAACCCAGCCTGCCTCGATGGGGTAAACCACGGCTGAAATTACGGCAGAATAGATGCAGTAGCTGACAAACTTGGTGCGTTCCGCCATAGCACCGGATACAATGGTAGCAGCAGTGGCACAGAAAACCAACTGGAAAAAGAAGTTTGACCAATCGAATTCGTAAAAATTTGTAAACATTTGGTACTCCGGCATACCGATCAGACCAAAGAAATAGTTTTCACTGTTCATGATTCCATAGCCGAGCAACATAAATACTACGGTTCCGATGCAAAAATCCATCAGGTTTTTCATGATAATATTGCCGGCATTTTTTGCTCTTGTAAAGCCGGACTCAACTGCGGCAAAGCCGCCCTGCATGAAAAATACCAGTATTGCACCTACCAGAAACCATACAGACATATCCATAATAAATCCTCCTTACTATTTTGATATGCAGGCCTTCACATATCATAAAAAGGCGCCTTGGGAACGAACCCAAAGCGCCTTTGCTTAACATCATTATAGTTGTTTTTCAACATGATGTCAATTCTGTAATTGCTTTTCTACATTTTTTCTAAATATATTTATACAATGTATATGGAGTTTTATGGAATATATATAATTCGTTTCCGTTTTGTCCGCCGTATCCATACTCCGCTTTACGCTGATTTCGGCTCATATTGCTATCCTTAAAATGCAAATACGATAAAATCCGTTTTTTACGAATGAATACAATATTTGCGCCGCGCAAAACGGGTCATTATAAATTTGCAATTATTCCATTATTGTGCTAATATCAGAATCAGCTGACAATTTTGTTCACGGGAGGGAATGCTTTGAAAATAGCGGTGTGCGACGATGAAAAAAGCTTTGTAGAAAATATCAGGCAGCATCTGCTTTTTTATTCAAGAGACAGAGATATTGATTTGGAGATCCATACATTTTATTCAAGCAAGGAGCTGTTAAACAGCGATATTACATTTAATATAGCCGTTTTGGATGTGGAAATGCCGGATATAAACGGTATAGAAACAGGGAAAATGCTGCGGCTCAAAAATCCGCATATCGTTTTGCTCTATGTTACGGCATACAGGCAGTATTTGGATGAAGCGCTCAACCTGAACGCAGCCCGCTTTTTTGAAAAGCCACTTGATTTCAGGCGGTTTTACAACGGCTTGGATAATGCGATAAAAAGGATAGACGATACAACGATCAATTTCTTTTTAAAGGATCAAAAAACGGCGTTTCGCATCAATGCGGACGATATTATTTATATTGAAATTGAGCAATTGGGCCACAGGAAAACAAATGTTATTACCGCAAACGGCACATATGCCTCTTCCAATAAGATAACCTTTTGGGAGGAAAAATTGATCGGCACGGTGTTTGTAAAAACCCATAAAAGCTATATTGTAAATATGAATTATATAACAAAATACGAACGCGGCTCCTTAGAGCTTGCCGGCGCTTATACCGTGCCCATTTCCAGAAGCTGCCAGGCGTCGTTTCATAAAAATTTTATCAGATTTATGGCGGGTGTTTAAAATGATTCAGCTGGTATTTGATATTCTTCTGTATTTTATTGAATATTTGATTGCGGTTATCTTCATTACGCACAACTATGAAAAAAAGCAAAATAAATTTTTACACACGGCTCTGACAGGCGCTTCGCTCTTTTTAATCGGCGCGCTGGTGAAATATTTTGTTCAAAACAATATTATAGATATTATTCTGCATTTCATAATCCTGTTTTTATTCTTTATATTTTGCTTTAAGATTTCTTTTAAGGATGTGCTCCTTTTTTCACTGACGCTGAACGCCGTTATGTTTTTCTCGGAAATGATAGCGATTTACTGCTCGTCCTATATTTTAAAAATTCAGACCGACAGCTATCAGAGAAACTTTTGGGTTTTTGTTATTCTTTCAATCATCAGCAAGGTGATTTACTTTGCCATATCACAGGGGCTTGCGTTTTTAATAGATAAGCTGAAATTTAAAACGGATAATCAAGCGCGGTTCCTTCCGCTGTTTGTTTTTCCGATACTGTCCACAGCTATGTCTTTTTTGTTCTTAAAAATGTCGTTTGTCAACAGGTACAGCAATATTTATAACATAGCGTTTAT
The DNA here is from genome assembly GCA_964405895.1 of uncultured Bacteroides sp. GTDB lineage: Bacteria > Bacillota > Clostridia > Oscillospirales > Acutalibacteraceae > Eubacterium_R. The sequence goes on from CAYOPQ010000055.1 coordinate 9,424, forward strand.
GATTTTAAATATTTTAATGATCATAGCAAGCATCTATATTTTTGTTTATTATCAAATTCTGGTAAAGAGCTACTACAAAATGAACGAGCTGCAGGCGGAGGTGCGTGAGTCTGAAATAGACAGAAATTATTTGGAAATTCTGCGCCACCAAAATGATGAGCTGCACATGCTTTCTCACGACACAAAAAATCACCTCATTACTTTGTTGAATCTGGAAACGAAAGAAGAGGCGGATAAATATATAGCTGCCGTCATCAAGGACACGCAAGAATACAGTATTATACAGCGGACGGACAATAAGCTTTTGGATTTACTGCTCAGCAAATATCTTGTATTGTGTAAAAACAACGGCGTATGCTTAAATATAGAGGTCAAGACCGCGAATTTAGCTTATATATCCGAATCGGATTTGTCTGTTTTAATCAATAATTTAATGGATAACGCTTTGGAAGCGGCAAAAAACAGCTCGGAAAAAAGCATAGATTTTTCTTTAAGAAATGTAAATAATTTTGATGTTTTAAGTATCTCAAACAGCTGCGATCAAGCGCCGCGGCATATAGGAAAAAAATTAATGACCACTAAAAGCTCTAAGGAGCAGCACGGCTTCGGAACAAGAATCATTGAAAAATATGCCGCAAAGATAAACGCCAAATACGATTGGTTTTATGATGAAAAAGCAAAAAGCTTTAATTCAACCGTAATTTTCAATAAATAATATTTAGCGGCAGCCTGTGCGGCAGTGACTCAGTCACTGCCGCTTTTTTTACCAAAAATGTCGAATTTATATACCTGTTTTGCTTCTGCTGTTGAATAAAGCAGAAAAATAGTGTAATTTAAGATTAGTTGATATTTAAAATAGGGGGAGTCTATTCCCGATTCTTCCAAGTGAAATCAAAGCTTCAAGCGAGCTCCGATTTTCAG
>CAYOPQ010000056.1:0-10193 GCA_964405895.1 uncultured Bacteroides sp.
GGGTTTCATCCGCGCTGTTTTGTGCTCCCAGCTTCCGCGTAGCGCGGGAGGTCTGCATACCTGCAGCACGAGCGTGAATCCCTTTTTAAAACTTGTTCGGGTTATTTAAATCCCCGGTTGTCGAGATGCACAGACTGTAATGTTGAATGAAAAGATCCAACTGTTCTATTCTATGCTGAAAATTTTAATGCGTGCGGTAAATATTATTGCTCCGTATCATCGTAATATTCAACATCGTATTGCTCTTCCACCATTTTCATAAGAATGTCGGAAACGCGGTTGAATTCATTTTCATCGTCAATCTCTTCAAGATATTCATCATCGCCGTCATTGATAACCTTAAGAATGATTACCTCGTAATCGCCGTCAACGATTTCTTCCTCATCGTCGCGGTATTCGGTTATCGCAACATAAACGCCGTTTTCATCTTCATATCTTTCAAGAAGCTCAAATAATATTTCTTCGCCGTTTTCGTCGGTAACAGAAATAATATCCGGCTCATACAATTCGTTATTATCAGCCATAAATTTGCCCTCCTAAAATACTATTATAATATGTAATCATAATTTAGTCAATAGATTTATGCAATTGTATATAGTACACAAAAAAATATAAAAAAGTTCAAAAAAACTATTGACAAATGATAAAAAACATGTTATTCTTTAGATGAACTTAAGAGGTGGCTGGTAAATCGCAGGATTTCCGCAAAAGCCGCATGTGCATATAACTGAAGGCCAAATAAAGGTTCGGATTTATATGCTGAGGAAGCTAGGCCAGTCGGTACGGTGTGCGTCTTTATGGTAAATGTAGACCAAGGAAATCAAAAGCGAAATATAAGTAACCTTAGGGTGTTCGTAAAAGCAAAAGGTCAAAATCAAAAAAGCTGTATTAAGCAATTTTAAGGATTGCAAAATTTATAGTCTGGTAATGCAGCTGACCTATCAAAATTTCTTAGAGTAAAGAAAGACTCGGAGTAAAGAAAGACTGATAGGAATAATAAATAAAGATAATGGCTAAATTGCAAACATCAGTCACAAAGTTCAACTGGATTTTATGTAAAGGAGGCTTCGTCCGATGGTTGTAGAACCTGTTCAGACAAACGCCTGCAAGGTGTCCGGGTAAAATAACGGTGATGTGTATCGACAGATACTGCCGGAAGTAGTGGCAGATACGGGTACGGGCTTTATGAAGTTTCTTAGGAAGTTATAGCAGGAAACCCATGAAGGGCACTCAGGCGTCTAAAAAATTTAATTTCAAGATTATATATTTTTGAATTTTGGCTTAGCCTGCAAAAGCCTGAAGAGTTATCTTCAAATAATTTCTTTAAATATAAGAAAAGAGAATTAATCCAATGGGCTAAATAATTTTTAAATCATACAATTTTTAATTGATTTTAAGAGGTGGTTTCTATGACAAGGAAATTCATCCGATTGATTAAATAATTTTATGAGGTAGGTCCAATGTACAGTTAAATTTAATATCAAAGGCTCCCGCTGTCAAAAGCAGCGGGAGTTTTTTTGTTATTGTGTTTGTTTTGTTTGTGGTGTATAATTTTTTTATCGCAAATATTAAATTTTTTTTGACAGGTATTTTATATGAAAAATGTTAAGGAAATCAGAGTTGCTGATTATTCATCTCTTCCGAAAAAAGTGCTTCAGTTCGGAGAGGGGAATTTTTTGCGCGCGTTTGCCGATTATATTATTCAAAAGATGAATGAATGCGGTGTTTTTAACGGTAGCGTCGTCATGGTAAAACCCACTTCAAGTGAGTCGCGTCTTGATTTTAATTCTCAAAACTGTCGGTATACTGTTCTTGAACGGGGCATTGAAAACGGCAAAAGAGTTGAACACGCATGTGTTGTAACAAGTGTTTCGGAATATTTGAGCGCTTATCAAGATTCTTCAAGGCTTTTGGATTTTGCAGTTTCTGAAGAATTACAGGTCATCATATCAAATACAACCGAGGCAGGTATAATATATAACAAGGGCGAGAAATTCTCTGATTTTCCTTATGTTTCTTTTCCCGCAAAGCTTTGCAGACTGCTGTTCGAGCGGTTTAAAGTATTGGGCGGCGGCTACGGTCCGCTTATTCTTCCGTTAGAGCTGATAGAAAATAACGGCGACACGCTTAAAAACTGTATTCTTTCCTATGCTTCAGACTGGCGATTAGGCGATGATTTTGCCGCGTATGTCAATCATGACTGTAAATTCTGCTCCACTCTTGTAGACAGAATCGTTACGGGGTTCCCGGCTGAAGATGCAGATCATATCTTTTCCGCTCTCGGTTATTCGGATTCGCTTGCGGTAGCCTGTGAGCCGTATATTTCGTGGATAATTGAAGGCTGTGACGCGTGGCGCGCTGTTTTTCCTGCTGACCGTGTTTTCGGCAATGTTAAATGGGTGCGTGATGTTGCCCCCTATAGGGAAAGAAAGGTCAAGCTCCTGAACGGCGCCCATACGCTGTCTGTTTACGCAGGATTCCTTTGCGGGCATAGGATCGTGCGCGATATGGTGTCCGATCCCGATTTCAGCGCGTTTCTGAACCGTGCTTTAGAAAATGAGATCATCCCTACCTTATCTATGGATGGTGATAAATCGGAAGCATTTAAAAAAAGCGTATTGGAGCGATTTATGAATCCCTTTATAGACCATAAGCTGCTCGATATATCTTTGAACGGCGTTTCAAAATTTAAAGCGCGCTGTTTTTTGTCAATTATTCAGTATGCGGAAAAATTCGGCACGGCGCCAACTCTGTTATCTTTTTCGTTTGCTTCTTTTATCAAGTTTTATAACGGTTCGTTTGACGGCGACGGTAAGTTTGTTTCAAATACAGGGGATGAGGATTATATTGTGCGCGATTCAAAGGCTGTTCTTACTGCATTTGAAGCCGCTTTTAAATTCGCTGACCCGGTTTTTGAAATCATGAAAAATACTTCTCTTTGGGGAATGGATTTAACGCATATCTGCGGCTTTTATGAAAAAGTTTCATATTATTTTGACAATATCGTTAAATACGGAGCGCGCACAGCGCTCAGAAAGGCATTGCGCGATGAATAAGCTTTTTAGAATCAACGAACTTGATAATGTTGCCGTTGCGCTGTGCGATCTCAAAAAAGGGTATACGGAAAACGGCGTTACGCTTCAATCAGATGTTCCGTGCGGGCATAAGGTGCTTCTTGAGGATATAAAGGCGAATCAGAATATCATCAAATACGGTTATCCTATAGGATACGCGGCGCAAAATATTTCTGCCGGCGAATATATTCATTCTCATAATTTAAAAACGAATCTCGGTAAAGGGCAATTTACGGATTCTTATAAATTCAGCGGCAATAAATACGCGCCCGTAAAAAATGATATTACTTTTGACGGCTATGAAAGAGCGCACGGCGAAGTCGGTGTTCGCAACGAGATTTGGATAATTCCAACGGTAGGCTGTGTCAACAATCTTTGTGACGCTTTAAGGCAGCACGCTTTGATGTCGTTAGGCGCCGACCCTGCCGAAATCAAAGTGTTCCGGCACCCTTACGGCTGCTCGCAGCTCGGTGATGACTTTATAAATACGCAGAAAATCCTTGCGGCGCTTTCCGAGCATCCGAATGCGGGCGGCGTGCTGATCGTATCTCTCGGCTGCGAAAATAACAATCTCGGCGTATTTAAACCCATGCTGGGCGCATTTAACAAAAACCGCGTTAAATTTCTTGTTGCGCAGGATGAAACAGATGAGCTTTCGGCAGGTGTTAAACTGCTTAAAGAGCTTTTTGAATATAAAAATACATTTAAACGGACTCCTGTTTCGGTAAATAAGCTGAAAATAGGGTTAAAATGCGGCGGGTCAGACGCCTTTTCAGGCATAACCGCCAATGCCCTTTGCGGCAAAATCACAGATTATTTCACTTCGCTCGGCGCATCCTGTATATTAACGGAGACGCCGGAGATGTTCGGCGCCGAAGCTCTTTTGATGAACCGCGCGGAAAATGAAAATGTGTTTCATGCCATAGTTGAAATGATTGACGGATTTAAAAATTTTTTCATTTCGCATGGTCAGCCGGTGTATGAAAATCCGTCTCCGGGCAACAAAGCGGGCGGTATAACAACGCTTGAAGAAAAAAGTCTCGGCTGTGTTCAAAAGGGCGGCAGTGCTGTTATAACAGGTGTGCTCAAATACGGTGAACGAGCACAGCCCGGAGGGTTGCAGCTGTTGAATTCACCGGGAAACGATATAGTTTCCTCAACTGCTCTTACTGCGGCGGGCGCGCATATGATATTATTTACTACCGGGCGGGGTACGCCGCTCGGTGCCTATGTGCCTACCGTCAAGATATCGTCAAATTCCGCCCTTGCCGCTAAAAAGTCCGGCTGGATAGATTATGACGCCGGTGTTCTTATAAAGAATGCGGATTTTGAGCGCGCAAGAAATTCACTTTCGCAGCTTATACTCAAAACGGCTTGCGGAGCAAAAACCAAAAGTGAACGAAACGGATATTTTGATTTCGCTGTTTGGAAAGACGGCGTTACAATGTAATGCTCTCTTGACAAGTTTGATTTTATTTGTTAATATTATCTCAATATAAAACGGCTTAGAAAAAGAGGAGTATTTTTCCGCTTGCTTTCAGAGAACAGCCGGTCGGTGCAAGGCTGTAAGCAATGAAAAAGAAGGTAGCTTTGGAGCCGGCGGAGTGAAACACAGTAGCTTCGTCCGTTTTCCGCGTTAAGGAACAGAGCGGCGCTTTATGCGCAATTTGAGTGGTACCGCGGAATCCTGCTTTCGTCTCATATTGAGATGAAAGCTTTTTTGTTTTATATTGCATATTAAATTTTAGCGGCTGGGCCGCAACGGAGTTGATTTTATGGCAAAGGAACTTGCAAAGCAGTATGACCCTTCACAGGTTGAGGACCGCACCTATAAATTCTGGTGTGAGCACAATTACTTCCATGCTGAGGTAGACAAAAAGAAAAAACCGTATACAATCGTTATCCCGCCGCCCAACATCACGGGGCAGCTCCATATGGGCCATGCGCTTGATAATACGCTTCAGGATATTCTTATCCGTTGGCGCAGAATGCAGGGCTATGAGGCTCTGTGGCTTCCCGGCACGGACCATGCCTCCATCGCAACAGAGGCGAAGATTGTTGAGGCCATGCGCAAAGAGGGCGTTACAAAAGAGGATATCGGCAGAGATGAATTTTTGAAGCGCGCATGGGCGTGGAAGGAGCAATACGGTTCAAGAATTATTGAGCAGCTGAAGAAAATGGGCTCTTCCTGTGATTGGGAACGGGAACGCTTTACGATGGACGAGGGCTGCTCGGAGGCTGTTAAGGAAGTATTTGTAAATCTTTATAATAAAGGGCTTATCTATCAGGGCAAAAAAATGGTAAACTGGTGCCCGCACTGCCGCACCACGATTTCCGATGCAGAGGTGGAATATGAGGATCAGGCAGGCCATTTCTGGCACCTGCGCTATCCGTTTAAGGACGGCAGCGGTTATGTGGAGCTTGCCACCACAAGACCGGAAACCATGCTCGGCGATACTGCTGTCGCGGTTAATCCGAATGACGAACGCTATAAAGATATCATCGGCAAAACGCTCATTCTCCCGATTGTGCACAGAGAGATCCCCGTAGTTGCAGATGATTATGTGGACATTGAATTCGGCACCGGTGTTGTTAAGATAACGCCTGCGCACGACCCGAACGATTATGAGGTTGGCCTGCGCCATAATTTGGAAATCATAGATGTCATGACCGACGACGGCCATATTGCAGACGGCTGGGGCAGATACAGCGGTATGGACCGCTATGACTGCCGCAAGGAGATTGTTAAAGACCTTGAAGCGGAAGGTGCCCTTATCAAGGTTGAGGATTACAATCACAATGTAGGCACCTGCTACCGCTGCCATTCAACAATTGAACCGCGCCTTTCCCTGCAATGGTTCGTTAAGATGGAGCCCCTTGCCAAGCCTGCCATAGATGTTGTTAAGGAGGGCAAGGTAAAATTCGTCCCCGAAAGGTTCAGCAAGATCTATTATCATTGGATGGAAAATATCAAAGACTGGTGTATTTCGCGCCAGCTCTGGTGGGGGCACAGGATTCCGGCATACTATTGCGCAGACTGCGGCAAGGTAACCGTATCCAAGGACGAAGTATGCACATGTCCGGAATGCGGCTCAAAAAATATCAAACAGGATCCCGATACACTGGATACCTGGTTCAGCTCTGCGCTCTGGCCGTTCAGCACGCTCGGCTGGCCGGATAAAACGCCGGAGCTTGAGTATTTTTATCCCACCAATACCCTTGTTACGGGATATGATATTATTTTCTTCTGGGTTGCCAGAATGATTTTCTCCGCCGTGGAGCATACAGGTCAGGTGCCGTTTGATACCGTGCTTATACACGGCCTTGTCCGTGACGCACAGGGCAGGAAGATGAGCAAGTCGCTCGGCAACGGCATAGACCCGCTTGAGGTTATAGACGAATACGGAGCGGACGCTCTGCGCTTTACGCTTGCAACGGGTAATTCCCCGGGGAATGATATGCGCTTTTCAGACGATAAGGTTAAAGCGTCGCGCAATTTTGCCAATAAGCTTTGGAACGCCGCCCGATTTGTGCTTATGTACCTCGGCGAGGATTATGCATTCCCCGGTCTGCCCGCGGAGCTCAATCTTGAGGATAAATGGATCATTTCCAAGCTGAATACGCTTGCCAAAGAAGTCACTGCCAATCTTGAAAAGTTCGAGCTGGGCGTAGCCATTCAAAAGCTTTATGATTTTACCTGGGATGTTTTCTGCGATTGGTATATAGAAATTTCCAAGATCAGGCTCCAGAGCGGCGAAGGCGCGGAAACGGCAAAAGCGGTGCTTGTATATGTTTTAACCGATATTTTAAAGCTTCTCCATCCGTTTATGCCTTTTATTACGGAAGAGATCTATCAGGCTCTGCCTCATGATACGGAATCCATTATGGTATCTAAGTGGGTGGAATATGATGACGCGCTGAATTTTGCAGAGCAGGAGGAGCAGATAGAAAAAATCATGCAGGCGGTCAGGGCAATCAGAAACCGCAGGGCGGAAATGAATATTCCGCCAAGCAGAAAAGCCGCTGTATTTGTTGAAACAGATGCGCCCGCCGCTTTTGAATACGGCTCTGAATTTATAAAGCGCCTTGCCTATGCCGGCGAGGTAACGGTTGCGGCTTCCTTTGCCGACCTCGGCAATGTTGTAACCATCGTTACAGACAGTGCAAAAATCTATATTCCGATGGGCGAGCTCGTTGATTTTGAGGCTGAAAGAAAACGCCTTGAAAAAGAACTTGCCGCTGCGCAGGACAAGCTGGATTTCATCAATAAAAAGCTGTCCAATCCGGGATTTATTAATAAGGCCCCGGAAAAGGTCGTTCAGCAAAACCGTGAGGACGCAGCCGTGCTTGAGGAAAAAATCGCGGGAATCAAGGCGTCCATTGATTCCATCGGGCAGTGATCCTATGAATATTAAATCGGCTGTAGAAATCATCAAAAACAAGCAAAGTCTCGGCATAAAGCCGGGGCTTTCAAATATACGGACACTCCTTGCCGATATGGGCGAACCGCAGGAGCGGTTAAAGATTATTCATATAGCAGGCACAAACGGCAAGGGCACTGTTGCCGCCATGATTTCAAACGCAATACGGGCATGCGGCCTGAAGGCTGGGCTTTTCACCTCGCCGTGGGTCGTTGATTACAGGGAGCAGATTCAGATAAACGGCAGCTTTATAACCGAAGAAGAGCTTGTCGCCTATATTGTTGAATACGCTGGTTACGATGTAACGGAATTTGAGCTCCTGACTGCAATCATGTATAAATATTTTGCAGATAAAAATGTGGATTACGCGGTTGTGGAGTGCGGTATGGGTGGCGCTCTTGACGCAACAAACGCTTTCACCCGCCCGGAGCTTGCGGTAATCACCTCCGTTTCAATGGACCATACGGCGTTTCTCGGAAATACGCTGGATGATATTGCACGCCAAAAGGCAGGAATCATAAAAAACGACAGCGTATGCGTGCTTTACCCCAATCCGCGTTGTGAAGCCGTTATTGAGAAAAAATGCGCGCAAACAAACAGCCGGCTTATTAAAGTGCCGGAACAAAGCAGCTTTAAAAAGAATAATCTTGCTGTTGCCCGTGAATGTATGGCGTTTCTGGGGCTGTGCGCGCATATTGAATACCCTTCACTTCCCGCGAGGCAGGAGGTTTTCGGCACGGTTATGCTGGACGGCGCTCATAACGAAAACGGCGCTTGGGCGCTTTTGCAGGCGCTGCCTTTTGAAAATATAACCGCCGTAATCTCCATGATGGCGGATAAGGATTGCGACGCCTACCTGCGGCTTATCGCACCGCGCTGCCGTAAAGTCATTGCAACGCAGGCTCCCAATCCGCGCACCCTGCCGGCTGAAAAGCTCGCGGAGATAGCAGGAAGGTATTGCGATCAAGTTCTTGTGGTTAAAGAGCCGCACGAAGCCCTTGCCATCGCAAAAAAGGAAAATAGGTTCACGCTTGTCTGCGGTTCTTTTTTCCTTGCAAGAGAAATCAGAAAAGATTTGCTTTGATTTCATATTTCGCTAAATTATTCATATCCGCTTTGGTATATTCTTACTGAAGCGGATATTTTTTTGGAGTGAACTATATGAATGTTACAATAGAATCAAGCGGAAATTTAATGATCGCGTATTTGATAGGCGAGCTTGACCATCACAGCGCCGGTGAAATCAGAGCAAAAATTGATTCGGCAGTATGCAGCAGAAAGCCGAATCATCTGATTTTGGATTTTAAAAATGTTTCGTTTATGGATTCAAGCGGCATAGGGCTTGTTATGGGCAGGTACCGTATTATGCAGAATCATCACGGCAGTGTTGAGATCAGGAATGTTACCGCGCAAACGAAAAAAATCATGGAGCTTGCCGGTCTCGGCAGAATCGCCATAATCAATGAGGCAAAGAATTAATCAAGCAAAGGAGCGTAAATATGTTAAATGAGTTCAGGCTGACCGTCAGCAGTAAAAGCGTAAACGAGGGGTTTGCCAGAGTGGTTGTCTCGGCGTTCGCAGCACCGCTCGATCCCACTCTTGAGGAGCTTGCGGATCTAAAGACCGCCGTTTCAGAGGCTGTTACAAACTGCATAGTCCACGGCTATAAGGACAGGTACGGAAAAATTTACATAACGGGAAGAATAGAGGATACAACAGTCAAAATCATTATACGGGACAAGGGCTGCGGAATCGAGGATATAAAACAGGCAATGCTGCCGCTCTACACTACGGGAGAGGGAGAGCGCGCTGGACTCGGTTTTACGGTCATGGAAAGCTTTTGCGATAAGGTCACGGTCCGTTCAAAGGTGGGCGGAGGCACAAGCGTAACCCTTGTCAAAAAAATTGAAGGGAAAAGCAAATGGTAAAGGAAAGCCGCAATCGGATGATTGAGGAAAATATCGGCCTTGTTCATTCAATCGCAAAGCGGTTTACGGGCAGGGGCGTGGATTATGACGATCTTTTCCAAACCGGGTGTATAGGCCTTATAAAAGCGGTGGATAATTTTGATGAAAGCAAGGGGTACAGATTTTCAACATATGCCGTTCCCGTGATTATGGGAGAAATACGGCGCATTTTCAGAGACGGCGGCGCTATCAAGGTCAGCCGCGCGCTCAAGGAGAAATCCGTAAAGGCGCAGCAGCTGCGCGAGATGTTTGCTAAAAAAGAGCTCAGAGAGCCGACGCTCAGTGAATTGTCGGAAATGCTTGGCTGCGAGGCGGATGAAACAGCGCAGATTTTGAATGTAATCAATCCGATGCTGTCTTTAAATTCTTTCGGTGAGGACGGCGATGAAATTCTGGATGTGCCGGTGGATAACCGTGAGGAAATGTTTGAGCATATTTCCCTTGTTCAGGGAATGGAAAGGTTATCGCCGCAGGAGCGCTCCATTATAGAATTGCGCTATTATAAGGGCAAAACACAGTGCGAAACCGCTTGCCGGTTAGGCGTTTCACAGGTGCAGATATCAAGAAAGGAAAAAGAAATATTAAAAAAGCTCAGAAATCTGCTGGATTAATATGTGCCGGCTTTGCTTTACTATCAGCAGTAACCTGCGTTGCTGAAAGTGTGCTTTTGTTTAAAACAATAAAAAATCGTAAAAATAAAACCGGCCCGCACCTTGGGGTGCGGGTCGGTT
>CAYOPQ010000057.1:0-9761 GCA_964405895.1 uncultured Bacteroides sp.
TTATCATGCGCTGACATTGCTTTTTTATAATTGAAATTCCGTTTATATACTTATTCAGCAAAAAATAAAAGCCGCTGTATAACAGCGGCTCAGTTATAATCAAAGCTCCTCGCAGTAATCGAAAATTTCAACCGGAAGATCCTCTTTATCACAGCTGATTGTAAAGTAAAAGTTGACATCGGTTGCCTCGGAAAGCTCCGAAAGCATATCAAAAAACTGAGGAAGCTTGGAATAATCACGCCCTACGATTTTAAATGTAGCGTCGATAAGGATATCGGTAACATCATAGTTTCCGGCGCAAATTCCGGCAAGGAAGCCGTAAAACGCCTTGCAGCCGTTAATGCTGTATGTCTCTGTTTCGAGCAGCCTTGCTTTAGATGAAATATCGTAAGTAAGCTTAGGCTCTTTTTCTACGCATACAACATTGCCGTCTGAATTTTCAACGCAGGAATTTACAAGCTCAACAAGTCTTTTTGTTTTTCCCGAACCTTTATTCCCTATAATGAGTTTTATCATTTAATATTCCTCCATAATGAAATCAATTTTATGTACCTTTATATTATCATATACCGAGCTCTTTTTCAAGTTTTTCTTTTTCACTTTCGTATCCCGGCTTTCCGAGCAAGGCAAACATATTCTTTTTATAGCTTTCAACTCCGGGCTGGTTAAACGGATTTATACCCAAAATATATCCGGAAACAGCGCAGGTCTTTTCAAAGAAATAGATGAGATAACCTATATTTTCTTCTGTGATCTCCCCTGCTTCAAGCACAAGATTCGGCACGCCGCCCTCCGTGTGCGCCAGCAAGGTTCCCTGCCTTGCCTTTTCGTTTATGTAGCTCATTGTTTTTCCCGCAAGAAAATTAAGCCCGTCAATATTGCCCTCTTCCGGCTCAACCGTAAAATCCGAAAGCGGCTTATCAAATTTTATGCAGGTTTCAAACATCAATTCCGCGCCGCTTTCCTGAATAAACTGGCCTACCGAATGAAGATCCGTGGAAAAAACGCAGGAAACGGGATACAAGCCTTTGCCGTCCTTGCCTTCGCTCTCGGCAAAAAGCTGTTTGAGCCATTCGTTAAACATCGTCATGCACGGCTCATAGCATATAAAACACTCAAGCTTTTTGCCCATATCGTAAAAGCAGTTCCTGATAACGGCGTATTTCAGGCAGTCATTTTCATTGATATCCCTGCTGTTAAGACTGTCCTGCGCGGCTTTCGCGCCTCTCATCAGAGCGCTGATATCAATACCGGCGCAGGCAATCGGCAAAAGGCCTACTGCAGTCAGAACCGAATACCTTCCGCCGACATCATCCGGCACAACAAAGGTTTCATATCCTTCTTTATCCGCAAGTTCCTTCAATGTGCCCTTTGCTTTATCCGTAGTACAGAAAATGCGTTTTGCCGCCTCTTCCCTGCTGTATTTTTTATAGATAAGCTCACGGAACACTCTGAACGCAATAGCGGGCTCGGTCGTTGTTCCGCTTTTGGATATAACATTGACGCAGATATCCTTACCCTCACAAATATTGAGAACATCATTCAGCATTGCGGGACTGATGCTGTTGCCTATGAAATAGATTTGCGGCGTATCTTTAGCAAGAGCATTATAATTCGGAGATTTCAAAGCCTCAATCACAGCCCTTGCGCCGAGGTATGAGCCGCCGATGCCGATAACAATCAGAACATCGCAATTACTCTGAATATACTGCGCCGCTTTTTCAATTCTTGAAAATTCGTCTTTATCATAATCTGTGGGTAATGTAACCCAGCCGAGGAAATCATTACCCGCCCCGTTTTTAGAATCCAGCGTTTCGAGAGCCTTTACGCCTCTTTCGGCGTTTTTTACAATTTCGCTTTCGCTGAGAAATTTATGTGCGTATTTATTTTCCAGTTTAACCTTTTGCACAACAAATCACACCTTTTTTTTGTAATTCTTTTGCTTATTCTACAACAAACACAAAGTTTTATCAACACTTTTTTGTTAAATATTACTTAATATTTCCGCAAAAACATATCCAAAGCTGATTTTTTCAACACTTTTAGCCGCATATAATGAAATCGTTTTTATAACCGTATCTCCTGATTTTATATTGATCGTGCCCAATTCACTGCCCTGCGCAAGCGGAGCATTCACACTGCTTTCTATGTTGTATTCATATGTTATTTCGCCGGTCCCTTTTTTTACAAGCAGCTTTTCCGTCTCATCATATACCGGCTTGATTGTTTTTTCCACGCCGTTTTTGATTTTAATATCCGTTATATTGCTCTCGTCTATTTGCGGCACAATGACCTCATAATTGGCAAAGCCGTAATCAAGCATATTGGCGGCGCTGTCAAACCGTTCTTCGCTTGTTTCCGCTCCCAGAACGACCGATATAAGACTCATACCGTCTCTCTGCGCGGTTGCGCAAACACAAAATCCCGCTTTGGAGGTTGTGCCGGTTTTAAGGCCTGTTATGCCGGAATAAGAATTGACCAGCTTGTTTGTATTATTGAGCTCCGTATCGCCGTCTCTTAAATAATCGAGCCATATCGTAGTATACTGGAACACAAGCTCATGCTGTAGTACCTCGCGCGCCATAACGGCAATATCATAAGCACACGAATAATGATTCGTTGCCGTGTCGTCCAGCCCCGTACAGTTTTCAAAATTCGTATTTTCAAGCCCTAATTCCTCTGCTTTTTCATTCATCATTGTTACAAAAGCCGAAGTAGAGCCCGCTATATGCTCCGCAAGCGCTGTACAGGCATCGTTTGCCGAGGCAATCACAACCGCTTTGAACAGCTCTTCAACCGTCATGATTTCCCCTTCTTCAAGCCAGATTTGAGAACCGCCCATTGCCACGGCGTTTTTGCTTGCCGCCACTTCATCATCAAGCGAGATCCTTCCGCTCTCAATAGCCTCAAGAATCAGCAGTATGCTCATGACCTTTGTGACCGACGCGGGCGATAAATGCTCGTACGCATTATTTTCATAAATTATGTCTCCCGTATCCGCGCACATAAGAATGGAAGATTTAGAAGCATCCTCAAAAGCCGAGCTGCTGTCCTCCTCGGCAGCAAAACAGCCTATGGGGGCAATGACGGCTATTACAAAACAAATCATTAAAGAAATAAAAGCTTTCAAACAACAACATTCCTTTCAATGCCAAGTATTAAATCATTATAATAATATTCATTACAAGTTGATATAATTCTTATCATTTGCTATAATCAATACGAAATCAGAAACAAGAGGAATAAATATGAAAGCTGCATTTTACACACTCGGCTGTAAGGTTAATCAGGCTGAAAGTGAATATATGTCCGAACTGCTGAAAAAAGCGGGCTTTGAAATCGTAAATCCGGGCGAAGATGCCGATTATTATATCATCAACTCCTGTACGGTTACCGCCACGGCAGACCAAAAAACAAGGCAAAGCGTACGGCGCTTCAAGCGCAGGCACCCGAACAGCACAGTCATACTTACGGGCTGTATGCCGCAGGCGTTTCCGGACGAGGCAAAAAAGCTTGAACAGGCGGATATTGTTTTAGGCAACCGAAACGACGGCGATATTTTGGAGCTTATCAACCGCCACGCTGTTGAAAAAAACAGGATTTTTGAAATAAACGAGCATAAATCCGGCGAACCGTTTGAAAAATGCAGTCTTGAGTCGTTCGGAGGCAGAGTGCGCGCCTTTGTTAAAATCGAGGACGGATGCGACAGATTCTGTTCCTACTGCATTATTCCGAAAAGCCGCGGCAGAGTTCGCTCAAAACCGCTGAACGATATAAAAGAAGAAGTAAAAAAGCTTGCCGAAAACGGAATAAAAGAAATTGTTCTTGTCGGAATAAATCTATCCGCTTACGGAAAAGGCACGGCGCTCTCCATAGCCGACGCCGTTGAAGCCTGCGCTGCTATTGACGGTATCTCAAGAATCAGACTCGGCAGTCTTGAACCCGATCATATTACCGAAGATATTATGAAGCGGCTGGCCGCAATAGATAAATTTTGCCCGCAGTTTCATATTTCATTGCAGAGCGGATGCAACAAAACCTTAAAAAACATGAACAGGCACTACACTGCCGAGCAATATGAAACGCTGTGCCGCACGCTCAGAAGTACTTTCCCCGACTGCACTTTAACTACGGACGTTATGGTTGGCTTCAATGAAGAGAGCGACGGCGACTTTACGGAAAGTCTTGATTTTGTTAAAAAAATCGCTTTTGAAAAGGTGCATGTATTTCCTTATTCACAGAGGAACGGTACTGCGGCGTCGAAGCGGGGGGACTCCGTAAGCAAAGCCGAAAAGGAAAGGCGCGCCGGGATAATGATAAAGGAAACCGAAAAGCAAAGGCAGGACTATCTTAAAACGCTTATAGGGACAACGGTAAAGGTGCTTGTTGAAGCCAAAGCAAACGAAAAACAGCTTCGCGGGTACACAAAAAATTATATACCGGTGCTTATTAACTGTGAAAAAGACTGTACGGGCGAAGAGATCGCCTGCGTGATAACGGGCACGCAGAATGACGAATGCATTGCTAATTTAAATTTTTGATGTTTTCCACTTCCGTTTGAACGGCATCCGTCTGCCCGTCCGCAAGATAGCTGTATGAATAGATATAATAACCGCCTACATTTTCAAGATTCTGAAGATATATAATTTGCCTGGAAATAATATTGTTGTTTTCGACAAATTCGTTGATGGCATACTCTTCATCATCTGAGGCAAATGTATCTTCCTGACCCGCTTTATAAAGCGGGAGTCCTACATAAAGATTAACGGCGGTTGCCCTTTCATTCCATTCCTTGGCGGTGCGTGTAAACGGCTGAACCTCATTATAAAAGCCGAAATATATCTGCGGGCATATGTAATCCACAAAGCCTTCCTCGCTCGCCCACCGCTCAACATCGGCATACAAGGTATTATAGTCGGTAGATACTTTTGATTGCGGGCTTATTCCGAACTGTACCTCGGAATCGATTTCCTTTATGGCAGAATAAACGCTTTTAACCATATCGGAAACATTTTCACGCCTCCAGTCGGCAAGCGATAAATCACCGCCCGCCTCAACATATTCCGAATACTCTGCGGAATCGATCTCTTCAAGTGTGGTGGGATAAAAATAATCATCAAAATGTATGCCGTCCACATCATAGTTTGAAACAATCTCTTTTACGCCGTTTACGATGAGCTCGGTAACCTCGGAGCACGCAGGGTTAAAATAAATCTTATCATCGGAAATATACACAAGGCTTTTTGTTTCTTCGTTTGAATACCAAATCTTAGCTTGGTTGGTATCGCAAAGGGCGTCTATATCATTCGACTGCGATACACGGTAAGGATTGATCCACGCTTCAATTTTTAATCCTAAATCATGCGCCGCTTCAACCATGATTTCAAGCGGATCATATTTCAGTTCAGCCCCCTGGACACCGAAGCAGTATTCCGATACCGGGAAGTAATCGGATTGATAAAAGGCGTCCGCACAGGGCCGCACCTGAACCGTAACGGTGTTCAAGCCGATATCCTTAATAAGCTCAAAAGCTTCATTTATAGCATCTTCAAAATCCCGGGCGGTTTCGCTTGATGTGGTCATTTCCTCAAGCTCAAAATAAGTTATCCATACGGATTTTACATAATCGGAATCAGAGCTTTCATCTGAATTCTGCTGATTGCTTACGGAACAGCCGCAAAACATAAAAATAAACGAAAATAGAATAAGAATTATTTTTTTCATACTTGACACTTTTCCTTTTATTTGCAAAAATATAAATAATGATGTAGGTGATGAAATGGAATACAGATTAGGCAATTCTTTAAGAGTGAAAGACAAGGGCGAAACAGACGCCATTGCGTGCCCAAGCTGCCAAAACAAGGTCAGTTTCAGAGTGTTCAGAAACATGGATGTGCGCTTAACTGCGCAATATCCGCTTCTAAAGGCAACGGGCGTGTATTTTCTTGTCTGCCCGAAATGCGCGGAAATTTTTACCATAGATGAGGATCAGGGCGATCTTCTTGTAAAAGGGCAGAAATATGCCGTCGGCCCGTTTGATTTAAAAAGGCTGAACAGGTTTAAATAAAATGCGTATTCAAACAGCGGTAATCCTATATCTCTGCGCCGTAAGCGCGGCGGCTTTTATATTTACTGCGGCGGATAAATATAAAGCCGTTAAAGGCAGATACCGAATATCCGAAGATTTTTTGCTGAGCATCGCGTTTTTCGGCGGTGCTTTGGCTGAATATATAACCATGCGTATTTTAAAGCACAAAACAAGGCACAAAAAATTTATGATAGGTTTGCCGCTGATGATTGTACTTCATATAGCAGCCGCAATACTTGTCTTATATATCTCCAAACTTTAAGAGGTTCAAAAGAACCTCTTTTTTCTATAGTATTATACAAATAAGACCGCTGCAGCCTTCGTTGATGACGCGCTCAATCGTTTCACGGAACTTGCTTCTTGCGTCATCCGGCATTCTTTCAAGCTTGCCTCGCAGACCCTCATTTACAAGCTCATGAAGCGATTTGCCGAAAATATCCGTTTCCCATATCTTATTCGGATTTTCTTCAAACTCCTTAAGCAGATACATAACAAGCTCTTGGGATTGGCTTTCACTGCCCACGATCGGCGCAACTTCGGTAAAGGTATTGCATTTTATCATATGAATGGAGGGCGCCTGCGCCTTGAGCTTGACCCCGTATCTTCCGCCCTGCTTTACGATTTCAGGCTCGGCAAGCGTCAGCTCATCTATATCGGGCATTACAATACCGTAGCCTGTTCTGTCCACTTCAGATAAAGCGGAGTAAAATTTCTTGTATTTCGCTTTAATCTGCGTAAGCTCACATACAAGCCGCATAAGATCCTTTTCATCTTTGATGGTTTCGTTGCATTTTTCTGACAAAATCGAGTAATAATATGTGCTCTCTATGCTTATTTTAATGCTTATGCTTCCCGCGGCAAGGTCTGAATCCGAGATATATGCGTCCTCAATATCTTTATAACCGTTCAACTGTAAAGAAAATTGCTTTACGCTTCGTATATTGGTTATATTTTTACTGGTTTCCCTTACATATTCAAATAAAGAATTTTTAAAGCTGTCGTCCGCGTCAAGGCTCTTTATCCACTGCGGGAAATTCAGTTTAACGCATTTTGCAGGAAATTCATACAGCACCGTTTCAAGAATTTTGTTGATCTGACTTTCATCAAGCTCAAGACAGTTTACGGGTATAACGGGAACATCGTATTTCTCACTGAGACTTTCTGCAAGCGAGCAGGATTCACTGCTTTGCGGTTTATCACAATTAAGCGCTACAACAAAAGGCTTGTTGATTTCCTTTAATTCGCTTATGACCCTTTCTTCCGCTTCCTCAAATTCCTCACGCGGAATACTGCTTATAGAACCGTCTGTTGTAACAACTAAACCGATTGTAGAATGCTCTTTAATAACCTTTTGCGTTCCGATTTCGGCAGCCATGTTAAACGGTATTTCCTCGTCAAACCAGGGCGTATGCACCATACGCGGCTGGTCCTCTTCTATATACCCCACTGAGCTGGGAACAATATAGCCCACGCAGTCAATCAGCCTTACCCTGAAATGAAGATTATCATCCATGGAAAGCTCAATGGCGTCCTCCGGTATAAACTTGGGTTCGGTGGTCATTATTGTTCTGCCGGCGGCGCTTTGCGGGAGCTCATCCCGCGCCCGCTCCTTTTGAAATTCGCCGTCTATTCTGGGAATGACCAGCGTATCCATGAATTTCTTAATAAAGGTAGATTTTCCCGTTCTGACGGGCCCAACCACACCTATATATATGTCCCCCTGCGTTCTCTTAGAAATATCTGTATAAATGCTCATTTGCCCATCTCCTTATATTCCGGGAATCAGTAGAACTCTTTTTGTGTCGCAAAAATCCTTCGTTATTTCATTTTCCCGCTTAATCAGCTCAACAGAGGTCTTAAACGCTTTTGCAATATCCCAAAGTTTTTCATTTTTTTCCGCAAAATACAGGGAAAGCGCCGGGGAATCATATGTACATTCGCCCTTTATCTCAATATCACTCAGGATATTAAAGCACTTGCTTTCATATTTGAGTGAGGAATAGGAAACGGACAGCCTCAATTCGATAACCTTTTCTGATTTCATCACATAATCAAAAGATGTTATATAGATTTGAGTGATATTGCCCGTTGCTATCTCGCATTTTTGCTTATCGGATATAAACTGAAGCTCGCCGTTTGAATCATATATGAACGCGCCTATGGCAAGCGTGCTTTCATCGGTAAATTCAACGGCTAAATCAAGTATCTGTGAAATGCTCAAGGATTCAAATTCAAATTTTACCGTTTTATTTTCGGTATCGCTTAACAGCTCATAGTCCGTGCTGAGTGTGATTTGTGAATTTCTGCCCTCGGTATTCAAAGTAACCGAATAGCAATCGTTGGCTATATCCGTTTCATAACGCCTGTAAACAACGCACAGAAGATTTATATCGCCCATAAATTCTATTACGGTCAGCTCATTATTCGCGTCTGCTTTGATCTTATAAAACAGATTGCCGAGGCGCGCTTTAACAAACGGAATATCCTCCTCCTTTATTCCCGGAATATCCACAATAGTGCTGACTTCTGTGCTTTTTTCACAGCGGAAAATATTTTCCTTTTCACCGTCTGCGGTATATAAAACAGAAAATTCGAGCCGTGTTTTTACAAGCATTTTATCATCAATAATCTTAATTTCTCTGCAAATTGCATTTGAAAATACATTTATAATCTTTTTAACCGGACCTTCCGACACGCTCGCCTCATCTTCAAAATCTGATTTAACATAGGCGGAGCCGACTTTTGAAACATAGGATACATTTTCTTTGTTTATAAGAACATTATCGCATTCATCAAGCATTTTATAGCAAATTTGCGCGTATGCGCAAACATTGAGCTGAAATGAATTGTGAATATCCACTCTGCGCTGATTGATGATTCTGCAATTACAGTATTTATTACAGGTATATGCGTCCGCAAACAGCTCCTGCTCGTCGGTTTCCGAAGGTATATTCTTTTCAAAATCCTCTTCAAATTCAGCGCAGGATAAACAGGCGTTTGTTTCGCTTATATATGTAATTGAAATTTTTGATTTGCCGTGCACGGTAATGACGCCGTTTTGATAAACCGTATTCACTATAAAATTGTTTATACTGCATCGTATTATTTTAAGTATATCGTCGTTATATGCCTGCAAATTTTCCTGATAGTCAAAATCAATATCAATGTTTTTTGCAAAAACGCAGCATCTTTCTTTAATTTCCGTTATTCTGTTCTCCATATAAATGCTCCTTTTTAATTACTGCTAATTGATATGCTTGGCAAACGCAAAATATAACATATATAAAAACACATAAAAAAATCCCGGCTTGTTAGCCGGGAGCAGCGTGTCAAAAAAGGTAAATATTGTATAAGGAATTGTATCCTGACACGCTGATAGGCTGCCGAGAAATCGATTCGGATTTCGCATTTTGCGAGCGGGTGCCGTACAGAGGTACTGCCCTCGAGCAAAAGGCGGAAAGCGCAAAAACCGCACAGTTGTGCGGTTTTTAATTTTCATTAATATAAATAGTTTAAAATTTGTTTTGCTTAAATCTATTTTACGATAGTCGTTATATTTCAGCTTAACAGAAAAACATTAACTTCTGCGCGTTCCGGACGACTTTATCGACAGCCTGCTCCCGGCTTGTTAGCCGGGAGCATAAGTATAGCTATTTATTGATTTTCAAAATCA